>JAAZXD010000440.1 GCA_014240355.1 Roseibacillus sp.
GCCCGATGGCGGCAGAAAGAAAAATCGTCATGGGCCCTTCAAGTCGACTGTGACCACCATCGCCGCGTTCGCAAATTCCAACCCTGCGTGCGGGAAAAGAACAGAGGGTAGCGAGAAGGCAGGAGAGGAAACCGGATCAGCTCCCCAGGAGATCGGTGCGGGTGAAAAGAGAGAGGACTTCAATGCCCCGTTCTTCCAGCGCCTGACGTCCGCCCTCCTCGCGATCGACCAGGACGAAGGCAAAGAGGACCTTGCCGCCCTCGGCTTCAATGGCATCAACCGCCTTGAGGGTGGAGCCGCCCGTGGTGATCACGTCATCGACCACCACGATGGAATCGCCCGGGGAGAAGTTGCCTTCAATACGGCGGCCCACGCCGTATCCCTTCGCTTCCTTACGGACTGTAAACACCTGAAGGAAATCATCCGGTCGCTGTCGGGCGGACTCCATGCCGATGGCAAGGGAAATGGGATCCGCTCCCAGGGTCATACCGCCGATGGCCGCAGCGTTCAGGCCGCTCGTGGACAGTTTTTCCCGGACGGCCAGCCACCCTTCCTCCCCGATAAGGCGAGCACCCCGTGAATCAAAGCTGGTCACCCGGCAATCGAGATAAAGGTCGCTCTTCCTGCCGGAGGCCAGGGTGAACTCCCCCGTTCGGACGGACTTGTCCAAGAGCAGCAGTTTTAATTCCTCACGTGTGTTTTCAGACATCTCTTCCTTGCCCCTGTGGAAAGCAGAAAGAGCGGGAAGAGGCGAGAGGGAAGTCGTTGGAAGGAGGAAGAAACGATCAATCAATCGCCCAATTCCATATGAACGGCGTAGCTGGCAATTCCGACCGGATGGCATCCTGATCTCTTCCGGGGAGTGACCCTGGACAGGCTCTTCCACCGGAGCAAGTTACCTTGATGTCAAGCCAGATGGCGATGGGGGGGGGTGTTGCCAGCAAGTCTTAAGGCGTGGCTTCAATCTCTTTTTGCCGAGGATGGCCTGCTAAAAGCGCAACCGTATGGGGATCAGCCAGGAAAAAACGAACCATGGGCCGCGAGGTGCCAGCACCGACTCCTTAAGGGATATAAATAATTAACCAACCCGTTGGTATGGATAGAAGGGCTCCACTTCAAGTCTGGCCTGAACCGTGAACCCTGAAGCCGGATGAGCGAGCGGAAGCTGATGTCTCTGGTTTGGGATGGGAAGCAAAGTTCCGCGTTAAACTTCTAGTAGGCACCGGGTTTTTCCATCTATTTCTTTTTGATTATGAGAATGGGACAGTGGGCGGGATTGGCAATTTGGGCATTGAGCATTCCGATGTCTGCCCAAGTCGAGTTTGGCGCTGTTGGCGAAGGAGGCACTCATAAGGACTACACGGATGGTGGCAACACCGCCGGGATCGGTTCGGCCTCATACGACTACTGGATTTCCCATGGCCCATGGTTTGCCCCTCCCGCTTCCGGTTTTGGGGATCAGAGCAGGGACAATGAGGGGGCCGTTCTGTTGGCGTTCAATCCTTATACCGGGGAGGTCTTCACTGAAATTGCCCGGACTCACCAGTACTTCAATCCGGAGGGAACATACAATGGAGGAGGGCATGGCAGCCTGGGGACGGCATCGTCCTTTGGGGCCAGCGGGGGCTTGTACCCGACTGCAGAGGATAAGCCTATGCCCGGTGACGCGATTTCGGAAAACATGATCGCCTTCACGACCGAGCTGCGTCCCAATGGCGGCGGGAACTGGGTGGTGGGCATGTACGCTCAGGCCTCTGCCGATGGCGCAATCCTGGGCAATTTTGATCCGGGGCATGCCGGGATTAGCACTTACAATCCTCACTTCCTTTCAAATGGCGAGGAGGTTGGTTCTTCGGGAAGCTTTGACGGGGAGGATATCCGTGTTTACTGCGGCTATATCGGTTGGGGGGGAGCTGCCTGGATGGGGCAGTTTGGTGGAGCCGGGGAAAGAGGGATTGGGTTTGAACTCGATGGGCATAAGGGCTGGGCGAGAATTGCTGTTTCCGGGGACCGTTCAGGTCTCATTCTCAGGGAATATTACTTTGAGGGGGCTGTCGTCGGGCTGCACCCGGGCACCTACCAGTTCAAGGTTTCCAGTGAAGACGGCGGAGACAACCTCGACTTCGAGTGGCACAGCTCCGCCCTCGAGGCCTACTCTGTGGTGAGCACGGATGATCCGGCTACAAATCCGGATCCAAACACCTGGGACGTCGTCCCTGATCTGGAAAATCTGGCGGCCACTCCCCCGCTGAACCAGCATCGCGTCGTCCGCCCCGCTGAACCTCTCCGCTTCTACGCGTTGGTCGTCGGACCCGTTCCGCCGCTCTTCTTCGATGATTTCGAAGCGGGTCTGGGAAACTGGACGACCGCCATCAATGATGCGGACGGCAACTCGCAGTGGGAACTCGGGACTCCCGCCGGTAGCACCGGACCGCTTGCGGGTGCTGCTGATTCCGCCAATGCCTGGTCTACCAATATCGGCTATTACGGGGCGGATTCTGATATTGCCCTCCGTTCGCCCGCGATCGACCTGGGCGGGGCAGGGGGAGCCGAGCTGACCTTTGAGGCCTTCCGGGATGCGGATGGGTTAGGGGACTCCGCGGGGGTTCGCTTTCTGCGCGCGGCAGATCAGATCCAACTCGGAGCCGAGACGCCCCTCGGCCTGAATACCCTGGATGAAGGTTACGTTACGCACAGGATCGCGGTGGTTCCCGAGG
>JAAZXD010000441.1 GCA_014240355.1 Roseibacillus sp.
GCCTTTCGGGATGCCGACGGTTTCGGGGATACCGCGGTTGTCCGTTTTTACCGGGTCGCTGACGAAGTGCAACTGGGGCCTGACCATGAACTCGACCTGACCGTCTTCGATACAGACTACACCAGCATCAGTGTCCCGGTCCCGGCCGAGGTCATTGGCGAGAATGTTCGTATCGAGTTCAACTTTATCAGCGATGGAACCGCGGACGCCTTCAGCGGTCTCACCATCGACAACGTGAACGTGGAAATAGTCGCGCCCTAGACCGGATCAATCAATTCTCCAGGCGGTGAGGCCCCTGTGGCTTCACCGCCTTTCCTTTTGCCCGGCACCCGCACTCCGTTACTCAGTTGGATCCGGGCGCCGTGACGGAAGGGAATTGGCACCTCGTTACAGGTTGGCCGGCATCAACGGAACCGAAAGACAATCGCCTGCCTCGCTCTCCTCGCGGCCCGGCATCTGGAGTGCGCCAACTGAATCTCCTTCCCGCTCTTACCGGCGAGGGAATCGACAACACGTCCGGACATTGGAATCCTGCCCTGAAGAACTCCCCGCCTTGCGAAAATCGGTGAGGTCTTCCTCCCAATCAGGGAGAACCCCTCTACCCCATGACCAATAATCGGGATCACATGACCTGACCTCACCTCTTTGTTTCCGTGACCCCTCGCAACCTTCTTCCTATTCTGGCACATGATGACCCTGCGGAACATAATCATCCCTGTTGCCGTTGCCTGCACCTCGCTGGTTGTCCAGGCCCGCGAAATCTCCTTCAACCAGGACATCCGGCCCCTCCTTTCCGATCGTTGCTTCGCCTGTCACGGTCCTGATGAAGGTGAGCGCAAGGCCAAACTGCGCCTCGATCAGGCCGACGGACCGGAAGGCGCCTACCGGACCCACGATGACATCACCTCCATCAAGCCCGGTTCGCTTGAAGACAGCGAACTCTGGTATCGTATTACCACCACCGATGAGGACGACCTCATGCCACCAGAAAAGGCACACAAGAAGCCGTTCAACAGGGAGGAACAGGAAATTATCAGACAGTGGATCCTTGCGGGAGCACCCTACGAACAGTTCTGGGCCTTCGTGCCGCCGAGAAACCCCACCACCCCGGAAGTCACGAACCGGAACTGGAGCCAACAGAAAATCGACCTCCACATCATGCGGCGTCTCGAGACCGAGCAACTTGCTCCTTCCCCCGATGCTGACAGGCGCACTCTCATCCGGCGTCTCGCCTTCGATCTCACGGGTCTGCCCCCAACCCGCACGGAGCTACGCACCTTCCTCGCTGATGAGAGTCCCGAGGCTTACGAAAAACTTGTGGACCTGCTTCTTTCCCGGAAACAGTACGGCGAACACATGGCCCGCTACTGGCTCGACCTTGTGCGTTTCGCCGACACCAACGGAATGCACAAGGACTTCTATCGGAACAACATCGCTTATCGCGACTGGGTCATCAGGGCCTTCAACGGGAACCTCGGTTATGACGACTTTGTACGCTACCAGCTGGCCGGTGACCTCTACGACCAGCCCGGCAGCGATCAACTCGCCGCCACCGGATTCCATCGCCTCCATCTCATCATCGATCGTGGCACCGCCCTGCCTGAGGAAAGTTTCTTCAAGAACGTGACTGATCGTGTGACTTCGGTGGGTACCGCCTTCATGGGAATGACCGTGCAATGTGCCAGCTGCCACGAGCACAAATACGACCCCCTCACCCAGAAGGACTTTTATTCCCTCTTCGCCTTCTTCAACAATATCGATGCCCAACCGGAAACCAACGGCGGCGAAAAAGGCGGACTGCAGCCACCCTTCACGCAACTGGGCACTCCCGAGGATCAAGCCGAACTGAAGGAAATCGATGCCAGACTGGCCATTCTCAATCCCAAGGTGGAGCAGGCCAAGAAGCTCGCACTCGCGGAGAAAGACCCGGAGAAAAAGAAACCACTCATGCTGGCTGCCCGTGAACTGGTCGCTCAGAAAAACCCCCTTACCCGCAGACGGACCCAACTAGACAGGACCATGACCAAGGCCATGATCATGAAAGAGCGGGGGGAGGTGCGCAAAACGCATGTCATGAAACGGGGTCGCTACGATGATCCGGGCGAAGAGGTCACTCGTGATACGCCCGCTTTCCTTCCTCCCCTCAGAAAGAAAGCAGAAGTGGCCTCCCGCATGGACCTGGCGGAGTGGTTCGTGTCCCGGGAAAACCCACTCACCGCCCGCGTCGCTGTCAACCGCTTCTGGCAACAGATTTTCGGAGTGGGCCTGGTCAAGACCTCGGAAGATCTGGGCGCCCAGGGTGAAGTCCCCAGCCACCCGGAACTTCTCGACCATCTCACCGTTTCCTTCATCGAGTCGGGTTGGGATATCAAGGTCCTCATGAAGCAGATGGTCATGTCGCGCACCTACCGCCAATCCTCGGCGGCCGACTCCGGGCAATTCAGGAAGGACCCGGAAAACCGTCTACTGTCCCGCGGATCACGCTTCCGCCTGGATGCCGAAATGATTCGTGACCAGATCCTCGCCACCAGCGGCATGCTCGTGAACACGATGTATGGCAAGAGCGTCAAGCCACCTCAACCGGATGGCCTTTGGAAGTCAGTCACCATGATAGGGGAGCGATTCAAGGCCGATGCCGGAGACGCAATGTATCGCCGTAGTCTATACACCTACTGGAAACGCGGCATGCCTCCGCCACAGAT
>JAAZXD010000442.1 GCA_014240355.1 Roseibacillus sp.
CTCCCGCACTTCAGTCCCCTTGCGGTCCACCAGAACCTGCTTGGCCTTGAGACGCGTCCAACGCTCCGGCGCCTCGAGTGCCTCCAGCAACTTCTCCACGCTGGCCTTTGCCAGGACGGGCGGTTTGATCGCCCCCTTCTTCGGGGTCACCCGCCAGATCCGTCCATGGGTCTTGTCCCGCTCCGGATGACGGTAGAAGTCGTCCTGATGGCATGTGATCGGGTTGTACCAATCCACCACATAAATCGCACCGTCGGGCCCCATCTTGACGTCAATAGGACGGAAGTTGCGGTGCTTCGAGCGCAGGAGAGGACTCTTCCATTCCAGCTTGAAACCCGCTCCATCTTCCCGCGTCTCGAAACGGCTCACCTGGTTCTTCTTGTAGTCCCCGATGACAAACTGGCCCTGCATTCCGTCCGGAAGATTTCCCGCCCCCAGGCATTCGATCCCGCAGTAGCCTCCCGGATTACCAATTCGCGGCAGGCGGAGTCGGCGCTTGGCCGGAATGGAGGCCGGAGTGAGGAAAGAGACCCCACCGGCCCCGTCGATCACGAACGACTGTCCGAAATCGTCGAAGGCGATGCCCCACGGATTGCCGGGCCCCATGAAGTCATCGAGGAGCGGATCGAGCCGCAATTCATTCGGCCGGAGGCGATAGACTCCGGCTTGGAAAAGCGAGGAGACCCCGAAGGGGGTTTCCACCCGGGACTCGATCCCGTCCCCCTGGCACCACCAGAGCTCTCCCCCCGGACTCCACACGAAGGAATTGCTTGTCTGGTGCGAGTCGCCATTCCCGAAGCCGGTCAGGACCACCGTGCGCTCGTCCGCCACGCCGTCCCCATTGGTGTCACGGAGGGTCAGCAACTCCGGACCCTGCCCGATATAGACCCGGTCCGGCCCCACTTCCATCCCGGTCGGGATCAACAGCCCTTCTGCGAACACCCCGGACTCATCCGCCCTGCCATCGTTGTCGGTATCCCGCAGCGTGATCACCCGGTCGTAACCACGCACCCCCGGCTCGACCTGCGGATAGACGTCCGAGCAGGCCACGTACATCCGGCCGCGGGCATCCCAGCGCAGGGAAAGCGGATTGCGCACCCCGTGCGACTCATCGGCAAAGAGATTCACCTCGAACCCCTCCAGGACCTCGAAGGAAGCCAGCTCATTTGTCACATCGGCCTCCTTTGATCCGGTCAGCTCAGGTGCCGCGGGCGGGTTCCAGGGCTTGCCCGCGAAAATGGCCTCCTCCACCCTGGCGATCAGGGCGGGGTAGGTGGCCCACTCTTCCTGGATCGAAGGCAATCCGTGCGAGGCCTTGGCAAAGATCCTCCGGCTGTCATCACCGAAGATGCACTTCCAGTTGGCAGGTCGCCAGTATTCACACCAGAGGCGATGCTTTTCACTTACTGTGGCACACATCAACTCGTAAGCTGCCCCCTTCGGTTCCGGGGCTCCGGTCAAACCCCGGATAAAGGCCCCGGCCGGGTCTTCCCCATTCCCTGTTACGAAGGGAATCTTCCGCTCTGCCGCCAGTTCACGAATCGCACCGAGGTAGACAGGCAAAGCCGACCGTTCCACCGCCCCTTCCCACTGGAAAGGCGAGGGTTCGAGGAGAACCAATCTCCGGTCCTTGCCCACCTTGTCGAGAAAGCTCCCGTAGGCCCCGGCGAATTCGCCCACCTTCCCGGCGCCATCCAGCGATTCCATTTTCCCAAACTGCGCGATCACGACCGTGACCCCCGCCCGCTTCAACTGCGCCTCCCAGTTCCCGAAGGCATCCTGCCGCCAGCGCTCCCGTTCCGCGCTCTGGTGATACACCGTGTCTCCGTCCCAGGCGAAATCACGGAAGAGGGGGGCCGCCGACTTCCACTTCATGGTGAGGGCCGCCTCCAGCCGCCCCTCCCTCTGCAGGTTGATCAGGTCCGTTCCTCCCACAAAGGCCACCACGTCTCCCTTTCTCAGTTCGAAGGCCACCTCTCCCCGGGCTGTGACTAACGCCACACCCCCTACAACGATTGCTGCCAGGCAACTTGCAAGTTTCACAAGCGGCACGCTACCGATCCCCATCGCAGCCGACAAGGAATTGCCTGCAATTTGCGGTCGTCGCTCCGCAGGGGGATGATCTGCAGACAGTTGCCTCCTCCGGCAAACTGCAGGGCAGCCCCCTTCCTGCCTCTCACCTGCCCTTCAGCACCTTCAGCAGGATTCCGAAGGCCGGGGCCGCCATTCCCCCGTGATTGAAGCCTTCCAACTCATGGAGTTTCGTCTTCTCATGCCCGGCCACCTTCATCATGCGCCAGAGATAGGCATTCTCCTCGTAGCGGCCCAGCATCTCCAGTTCCCGGTCCCCGGTGATGAGCACCAGGGGAGGAGCATCGTCCCGCACATGAAAAAGCGGCGCAAATCTGTCGATCACGGCCTGCTTGTCGGGAATGCCGCGCTCTTCCCGCGGGGTGAAGTGGGTGATGGTATGCCCACTGAAGGGAATCAGCCCTGCAATCCTGTCGGCATCGATCCCATGCGCCTGGAGGTAACTCCTGTCCAGGCCCACCATGCTGGTGAGATAGCCGCCCGCCGAATGTCCCGCCACGTAGATACGCTTCATATCACCTCCATGGCGTTCGATGTTCCTGAAGGTCCACGCCACCGCTGCGGCCGCATCCTCGATGTAGGCCGGGCACTTCACCTTCGGGAAGAGCCG
>JAAZXD010000443.1 GCA_014240355.1 Roseibacillus sp.
GTCGGGGAGAGGATGGGAAAACTCGAGGTCCCGGGAAAGGCCGGGGTAGGCGATCAGACTGGCAAGGAGGAGGGGGAGGGATCGCATTCGGGCAGAGTGAGAGGTAGTGAAGAAACGTTCAGGCCTCCGGTTTGCGATCGGCGTCGACTACCTCGAAGATGTAGCCGTTGGGTTCCCTGAAGAAGAAGCGCTCAAAGGGGGTTTTCCGGATTGGATCGATGAGTTCGGCTCCGTGGGCGATGAGGCGCTCCTTGAGAGCAGGGAATTCTTCGAGGGGGTAGTCAAAGGCAAAGTGCCGACCGAACTCGGCTTCGAAGGGCGAGACTTCGAATTTCTCGACATGGAGAAGATGCAGTTGCTGACCATCCCCGATAGCAAGCCAGGCGGCCTCGATGTCGATGTTGCCTGGGCGGGAGATCTGTTTCCATCCAAGGGTATTCAGGAAAAATTCCCGGGCGGCAATCACATCCCGGGTGGCGAGGGTGAAGTGGTGAAGGCGGGTGAGGGGGGAATCGTTCAAGGTTCCCAGTGTGACAGGCAAGGGAAGGGCAGCAAGAGCTGTGTGCTTGCTTTGAATGTAGGGAACGGGGATAGTATCGACATGAAAAGAGCGGTTCTTGCCCTTGCCCTGGCCATCCCGTTGTGTCCCCTTCCGGGACAGGCAGACGATGAGCCGACCGCGCGGATCCGGGCGCCCAAGTCCGGTGAGAAAGTGGACTACCACTTTGCCGCTAAGGGACGCTCCAGCAATATTCCCGAGGGACAGGTGGTCATGTTGTTCCGGCCGATCGGTGAGTCGGGATTCCTCTTTCCTCTCAGCGAGGAGTTGAAAGGGAACCGTTCCTTTACGGAAAAAATCTACCATGAGATGAAAGACGAAGGGAGGCAGGTCATCCAGGTCCGCATGTTGTCTCCTGACCTGGCAGCGAAGGCGGCCAATTACCGCCGTGAGATTCTCAAGTGGTACGATGGGGGAAAGAAAGGGTCGCAGCCCAGTCTGGCTCCTGGCCTCCTTGAGAACACCAAGCGTCTTGCCGAGGTGGTCTACGAGTTGGAGAGGGAGTAACCTCCAGGGGGCTCGCTATGCGAGAATCTCTTCAATCACTTTGCCGTGAACATCGGTCAGGCGGTGATTCCTCCCCTGGAACTTGTGGGTGAGGCGGAGGTGATCGATACCGAGGAGGCGCAGGATGGTGGCATTGAGGTCATGGACGTGCACAGGATCCCGGGCCACGTTGTAGCTGAAGTCGTCCGTTTCGCCGTGGGTTGTGCCAGCCGCTACTCCGCCGCCCGCCAACCACATGGTGAAGCAGCGGGGGTGGTGGTCCCGGCCGTAGTTGTCCTTGGTCAATTTGCCCTGGCAGTAGATGGTGCGCCCGAATTCGCCGCCCCAGATGACGAGGGTGTCGTCCAGCATGCCTCGCTCTTCGAGGTCGATGATGAGGCCGGCGGTAGCCTGGTCGGTATCCAGGCACTGCCTGCGGTGATCGCGCGGGAGGTGTTCATGCTGATCCCAGCCGCGATGGAAGAGTTGCACGAAGCGCACGCCCCGCTCTACGAGGCGGCGGGCTTGCAGGCAGTGGGCCGCGTAGGTGCCGCGTTGGCGGGCGGCTTCCCCATAGAGTTTCCAGGTGTGCTCGGGCTCGTCTTCGATATTGGTGATCTCAGGAACGGATTCCTGCATCCGGAAGGCGAGTTCATACTGGGCGATCCGGGCGCGCAGTTCCGGATCGTCGCCTTCGGCCAGGTGCAGGCGATTCAGGGAAGCGACATCGTCAAGGATCTGGCGGCGTGTTGTCCGGGACAGGCCGGGCGGGTCGTTGAGGTAGAGAACCGGAGAGCCGGATCCACGCAGACGCACGCCCTGATGCTCGGTAGGGAGAAAGCCGCTGCCCCAGAGGCGTTTGTAGAGCGGTTGCCCGTTGGTTATGGTGGCCGAAGTCATGACCACGAAGGCGGGAAGGTTTTCGTTGAGCGATCCCAGTCCGTAGGAGAGCCAGGCTCCGAAACTGGGGCGGCCCGAACGTTCCGAGCCAGTTTGGAGGAAGGTGATGGCCGGATCATGATTGATGGCATCGGTGTGCATCGACTTTACGAAGCAGAGGCGGTCGGCAATGCCGGCGGTGTGGGGCATGAGTTCACTGACCCAGGCCCCGGATTGGCCGTGCTGTTGGAAGTTGAAAGCCGAGGGCGCCACCGGAAAGCGCTTCTGTCCGGAGGTCATGGTGGTGAGGCGCTGCCCCTTGATGACGGACTCGGGGAGGTCCTGATCGAAGCGCCCGGCCAGTTTGGGCTTGTGGTCGAACAAGTCCATCTGGGAGGGGCCTCCTGATTGGCAGAGGTAGATCACGCGCCTGGCCCTGGCCGGGAAGTGGGGCAGGGGGGAGGACGTGCCGGCAGCCGCGGCGTCTTCCCGCAGTAGGCTGGCGATGGCGGCGGATCCCAGTGCGATGCCGGAGCGCTGGAAAAAGAGACGGCGAGTGAAGGGATCGAAATTCATCTCGCTACGGCCGGGTGATGGTCTCGTTGAGGTTGAGGAGCGTGTTGGCCGCCGCAGTGTAAGCGGCCAGTTCGGAAGGTGAGAGGTCGCTGGCAGGTGACGATTCCCCCACTTCGATGAGTTTTTCCGCAGCGTCTTTCTGCCCATGATAGGTCTCGAGGTGGCGCTGGAGGGAGCGGAGAAGGATTGCAAG
>JAAZXD010000444.1 GCA_014240355.1 Roseibacillus sp.
CCGTATCGAGAAGGCAAGGAGACGGCTGCGGATTCCTCCCGATTACTCAGAGAAAAGGCTAGCCGAAATTACCGGGGAGCTCATTAAACTCCGCGAGGACGTTCTCGTGGAGGAAGGCGATCCAGATGCCGGCGAACCACCGCAGAGTCCGGTGGAGGGTTATTGAGTTTCCTGCAACTCTGACAGGTGGGCGGGGACGACAGGCAGCTACCCCCTACCGGAAGTCTCATCACTCCCCAAGGGCCGCACCAGACTCCTTCCCGTCATTTCGGAAGGTTGCCGAAGCCCCAGCATTGCCAGGAGAGTGGGCGCAACGTCCGCCAGGATGCCATCATCAACCATCATGCCTTCGGCATCGTCGGCCACATATACCGCGTGCACGAGGTTGGTGGTGTGTGCTGTGTGTGGAGAACCGTCGGAATTGCGCATGAACTCGCAGTTTCCATGATCTGCGGTGATGAGCAACTTGCCCCCCAGTCGCAGGGTCTCCTCCACCACTTGCCGCACACCGTCATCAATCGTTTGCACCGCCTTGACGGCTGCCTCGACAACCCCGGTGTGCCCCACCATGTCCGGGTTTGCATAGTTGAGGATCACGAGGTTGTAATCCTTCAGCTTCTCAACCACCTGGGCGGTCACTTCAGGTGCGCTCATCTCCGGTTTGTGATCGTAGGTCGGCACCTCTTTCGGAGACGGGATGATGATCCGTTCTTCCTCACTACAGGGCGCCTCCTCCCCACCGTTGAAGAAGTAGGTTACATGCGGATACTTCTCCGTTTCCGCAATGCGGAGTTGATTCCTCCCCTCTGCCGCCACCACCTGCCCCAGCACGTTCACCAGGGTTTCGGAGGGAAAGACCACCGGGCAGCCGTAGGTTTGGTCGTATTCGGTCAGCGTCACGTAGTGAACGGCGGGACGCGCCCCTGTCTCGAAGCCCCCGAATCCCTCGGTCAGGAACGCTTCGGAAAGCTGGCGGGCCCGGTCAGCCCGGAAGTTGAAGAAGAGAACGACATCTCCGTCGCGAACCCGCTGTGTATTGGCCTCGTGGAAAATGATGGCAGGCAGAAACTCGTCTGTCTTGTTCTCCTTGTAGTGCTGCGCCACGGCCTCGCTAGCTAGAATTTCACTCGCCTCACCAACACCATGAACGATGGCGTCCCATCCCAGTTTGGTCCGCTCCCATCGACGGTCCCGGTCCATCGCAAAATAGCGGCCTACCACCGTCGCTATCCGCGCACCGTGCTGCGCGAGCCCATCTTCCACCTTCCCGAGGAAATCCGCCCCGCCAGTGGGCGAGGTGTCCCGCCCGTCTGTAATGGCATGGGCCATGATGTCCTCAACCCCTGCTGCCCTGGCCGCCCCTGCCAGGGACACCAGGTGGTCCTGGTGGCTGTGCACTCCCCCATCCGAAACAAGTCCTATCAAGTGCAGTCGACTGGATCGAGCCTTGGAAAACGCCTCCTGAAGAACAGCATTTGCAGCCAGTTCTCCCCCCTCGATCACCTTGTTGATCCGGGTCAGATCCTGGTAGACAATTCGTCCCGCTCCCAGGTTCAGATGTCCCACCTCGGAATTTCCCATCTGACCATCGGGCAGCCCCACATCCATTCCCGAACAGCTCACAAATCCCCTCGGATACCTCGCCAGCATCTCATCGTGAAACGGCGTCTTGGCGAGTAGGGTGGCATTCCCATCGGCCTCCGCCGTTGCCGCCCCCCCAGGATTCACACCCCAGCCATCCCGAATTATGAGAACCACAGGTGGTTTTGGCATGACTCGACGGACCATAGTGACGGACGGCCTCATGCCAAAGCGCAATCTCGATTCTTCCTGAACCCCACTCGAGCTATCCTCCTGCAGTCCGTTTCAGAAAATACGCCGCCGGTCCGGGTCTTGGCGCTCTTATCCCGGTCCGGAAGAATTCCCCTGTCCGGGTGAAGCAATTTGGCAGGTCCTTGTCTGCCCCGACGCTAATCGGTCACCTGCACGTTATCAATAGACAGTCCGCTGAAGGCATCAACACCTCCATCACTCACGAAATTCCACTCGATGATAACATCCTGTCCAATGGCCTCCGGCACCACTGGCATCCTGATCAAGATCCAATCGGCATCAAAAACGGTCATGTCGAGTGGCGTCGCCGCTCCCAGCTGCACCAGATCGACCGCTCCGAGGAATCGCACGGTCGCAATGTCTCCCACACCATCAGCATCGCGAAAAGCCATGAAACTCAACTCCGCCTCCGCGACCGTGCTCATATCCAGCACCGGTGACCGTAGAGAGATGTTCGAATCTGCGCCGTAATCACCCAGGTTCGTGGACCAGGCATTACTCGAATCCTCCGCTCCGGTGAGCGGACCGGTCGTTGCCTCCGGTGCACCAAGCTCCCAGCGCGTGTTGCCGCCCGGGTCGTTTATGACAGTGGTCCATCCGCCTGCCCCGGATTCAAGATCATCAGAGAGCATAATGACCGGGGGGGCATCGAATTCCCCAACCACAAAGAAACGCCTCCCATCGGCGGGCATGGGCACCACCAGAGTGTTTTTCGGGGGAGTCGCCACCAGTCCCTGCTGTCCATCAAAGATCGGCCACTGGGCAGGATCACCATTGGAAGAGTCCAACTCGCTGCGCAGGTTGTAGAGCTTTCCCACTAGATCATCAGTTCGTTGCTACTCGGCAAGCGACTCAT
>JAAZXD010000445.1 GCA_014240355.1 Roseibacillus sp.
CAATCTGGCCCGGGTTCCCGTCTACGCCTTTGCCGGTGCCAGGGACCGGGTAGTCCCGGCCGAACGTTCCGAGCGGATGATCGCCGCCATCAGGAAGGTCGGGGGGAAGTTGGCCAGACTCAAGGTTTACGCGGACGAAGGGCACGGGGCTGGCCGGATCGTGTTTTCCACCACGGAGATGTATGACTGGATGTTCTCGCAGAAGCGGGATTGAGCGCCGCGGATGCTCTCCGGGTAGATGGGGGCTCGGGGTGGTCCTGATGGTTGCTCTGGGTGCGTCGCCGTCGTGGAGTCGCACCTGGCGCGAGTGCCAGGTGCAGGAGGCCGCGTGGTATGAAACGGAAGAGGCGATCCGGATTGCCGACAACGTGCTCTACTATCAGTCCGGGATCGGCGGGTGGTACAAGAACGACGACAGCGTGCATCCCTCGGGTCACGCCGCCACCGAGGATCTTACCGAAGGACAGCGCAAGGCCCACAAGGCGGCGCTCCTGAAACGCACCTATCCCTGCACGCTCGATAACGGGGCGACGCACTCGGAGATGCGCTACCTGGCGGCGGTTCACGGCGCTACCGGGGAGGCCCGGTTCCGGGAAGGCTTTGCCAGGGGCGTCCGCTACCTGCTGAAGGCACAGTATCCAAGCGGAGGCTGGGCCCAGTTTTACCCTCTCAGGCCGGGCTACTCCAGCCGTATCACCTTTAACGACGGGGCCATGACCGGAGCCCTCTCGGTTCTTCATGAGGTGGCGGATGGCCGGGCTTCCATGGACCTGGTCGACGAGGAACTCCGGGCAGAATGCAAACAGGCGGTTGCGAAGGGCATCGCATGTGTCCTCAAGTGCCAGATCGAGGTGAAAGGAAGAAAGACGGCCTGGTGCCAGCAACACGATGAGCGGACCCTCGCTCCCGCACAGGGGAGGATCTCGGAACTCCCTTCCATTTCCGGGGCCGAGAGCGTGGACGTGGTGCGGTTCCTGATGTCGATCGAGCGTCCGTCACCCGGTGTGGTCAGGGCAGTGGAAGGTGCGGTGAGCTGGTTTGAACGGGCCAGCATCAAGGGAGTACGCGTGGTGACCGTGCAGGATGATTCGCTTCCGGGCGGCAGGGACCGACGGGTGGTGGAGGATGCAGAGGCGGATCCGATCTGGGCGCGTTATCACGAAATCGGAACCAACAGGCCCCTCTTCATCGAACAGGGGGTCGTGAAATACACCCTCGCAGAACTGAGTCACTCCCACCGGGTCGGTCACGGGTGGATCGGGGGCAGGTGGCCCGCACGACTCCTGAAGGTCGACTACCCGGCCTGGAGGGAGAGGATCGGGAAGTAGACGCGCATCCGGCTACCTGGGATCCTTGACGGGTTTCCGCACGACCCAGTAGAGGGCCCGCAGGGTGAGCTTCTGCAGGGCGGGGTTGTCCCAGGCTTTCTGGTCGTGTCCCAAGCCGGTGTTGAAGAGGCGGCCCTTGCCGTACTCGTGGATCCAGATCATGGAGTGTTTCTCGTTGCCACGGTTGATACGTCCAAGGTGGTGCAGCTTGTCGATGGTGGCAGGGTGGAATTTGTCGCGATAGGATTCGTCTGAAATCTCAAAGCCCTTCATCCCCCTGGTGATAGGATGCTTGGTGTCAGTGAACTCGATCGGGAATGTGCCGCCGCCGTGGCCAATGAACTGTCCGCCGAAGATCTTCCAGTAGACGTCTGATTTCTTGAAGGCGTCGGTGGCATGGATCCCGACCACTCCGCCGCCATTGCTTATATAGCTCTCAAACCCCTTTTCCTGGGCCGGATCGGTGAAGTCTCCTCCCGAACCAAAGAAGAAAACCACGTCGTATTTCCCGATCGTTTCCGCCCTGAGGTCATCCAGCTTGTTGCTGATGACAAGGTCGAATCCGCCCTGCCGGGCGAGAAATCCGGTCAGGAATTTCTCGTAGCCCTTCGAGTCGTGCCCGCGGCCACCCATGTAGAGGACCTTGATGTTCTCGTGGTGCTCGGCAAAGGCCGGGCAGAGGGTGAGCAGAGCAAGGAGTGCGGACAGAAGGGAGTTCGTGAGCGCTTTCATGAAGCAACATCCTCGACGGCAGGTCACGGTTTGTCAATCGAGCCCGCTCGCCCCCGGGTTCTTCCCGTCACTCCCCGGGTGGGGGGACGCGGACGAGGGAATCAACAACCGAGTGGATTTTGACGGACCTGGAGCCGGGGTCGTTGTAAAGGAAGACCAGGCCCCGAGCCGTGGTCAGGGTAGGCCAGTTGGTGGAGAAGAAGGTGCGCCACTTATTGGCACGCAAGTACTTGAGAGAGGCAAAACAGAGATTCTTTCCCCGGTCGGCCTTGGGCTTGATGATAATATGCTTGCCGGAATCGAGACGAAACTGCTTCCCACCCACCAGTCCGGCCACCGGTTCGCGAGCGAGGTTGACGAAGAGCATTTGGGAGGCCCCGAAGGCTGTCTTGTCGTCGTTGAGGGCAAGAATGTTCAAGCCATCCGATGGGGAGGCGCCCTTATGGACGAAGAGAAGGAGTTGCTTCCTGGCAGTTCCCGGCCTGATCTGCCCGTAGGATTTGAAACGGAACTCTCCTGCCGCGTTGGTGCCACTCTTGCCGAACTTCCAGACCGCGAGGCGAGGAACCTTCAGAGGGTCAGTGAGGGTGTGGCTCTGGAGGCTGATCGGCA
>JAAZXD010000446.1 GCA_014240355.1 Roseibacillus sp.
GAAGGTTATCCCGCCATATCGACTCATCTCCTTCGATCCCGATAGCGAGCAATACATCACCACCACGACGCAACCCATTCCCCTTGATCTCGCTCCCTCCACACCTGATCCCGGCCTGGCGACCGCCATCCTTCCGGATCTCGACACCCCGGTAGAGGAAATGGAAAGCACGCTCGGCCTGATCAATCCCAGCAGGGATCCCCCGGCCCCTCCCCCGGGCCTCTGGCGCTCATGGCAGTTGCTCCCTGCTCTCCTCGCCCTCGCCCTTCTTGTCCAAGTCATCAGAATTCGTCTCCTGCCCCGCTTTGCCCGGCCCACACATGAACTGGAACTGCAGCAAGCACTCACCTCAATCGAACAGGCCGGGACCGGTTCCCGTGACTTCCTGCGAGCGACCGGCGCATTCATCGAACAATGGATTCCCGAAGAATCCCGTGACGAAGAAACCCGACAACTCCTCGCCCGACGTGATCTCCACTGCTACCAGCGGGGGAGCAACCACCCTGAATTGGGAGATCCCGAACGGCTTAATTTGATCAAACACCTGCGCCGCCGGGCCCTTGAGATCGCCTCCCTTCTTCTTTTCCTCGCCTTCCTCAGTCCGGGGGAGGCACAAGCCGCAGATGACCTGCCCCCCCAGCGGCTCTATCAACAGGCCGAGGCGGCCTGGAACAAGAACGCCTACCATCTCGCCATTCACCTTTATCAGGAGGCTCATGAGGATGACGCCCTGCCTGCCGATGTCCTCTATAATATCGGAAACTGCTACTTCCGGCTTGGTGAACGGGGTTTGGCCACCCTCTATTACCGCCGCGCACTGCATCGGCATCCCCGACACTCTGAAGCGCGACAGAACCTGCGATTCCTCAAGCGAAAAACCGGTGCAATCACCATGGAGCGTCCCGGATACCAGAGGTGGCTCGGGAAACTACCACGCTCGCTCTATCTAAACCTCATCGCCGGTGGCCTATGGCTGGTGATCCTCGCTTTCCTGGCCTTCTATGCCGTGCAAGGAATGCGCCGCCTCCTCCTGACCAGCCTCTCCGTGGGACCGGTCGTTGCCCTGGCTGGGGCAGTGTGCCTCCATCTCTACCCCAGCGACATCGAGTTTGCTCCCGTCAGTGAGCAGGCCACTACAATCAACAAGGATCCCATTCTCGCCAGCACTGAGGCCGCTACCATCAGTGAAGATGGCAAAGCCTCCGACGGCAGCCACAAGGTCATTGAGGTGCCACCCGGGAGCCTCTGCCGCCCCATCGCCACCCGGGGGCCCTGGACCTATATTGAGCTTGCCAATCATGTCCGCGGTTGGGTTCCGAGCGCCTTCGTCCGCCATATTCTGCCGACCGACGATGATGATCAGGCGGATTCCAGGGAAAACGCCTGATACGGTCCCAATTTGAACCGGCTCCAATTCTTAACAGGAGTGGGAACATTTCCCAAATATTTCGGAAATGTTAAAATTTTGTTTGACCAATCTATCAAAATTTGAAAAATAATAACACCCTTATTATGAGATCCCTTGCCTTTGCCTTAAGTGTCCTCCTCGGCCCGGCCAGTTTGCTTGCCGAGGGCCGTAGCGAACTGGAAATTCTACGTGCCCGTTGCAGCGAGCAGGAACGTCAAATCCGGACTCTGGAGACCGATATAGAGAATCTCCATAGCCAACTCGCTCTGGAACGCCGCCGGGCTCGTGGTGCAGATGCCGGCGCCAGGTCCGCCGGGTCACCGAAATCTCAGGAAACCTGCACCGTAAAGACCGGCGACACGCTTTCCTCCATCGCCCGTCGCTACAATACATCGGTGGACACCCTCATGACAACCAATGGGATCACCGACCCCACTCGCCTCCCTATCGGCCAGAAACTGACTCTCCCGGAAAAAGCGTCTCCCCCCGAAAAGACTGCCATTCCCAAAGCCATCCCGGTCCTCGAAAAGGTCGTAGCGAATCAGATTTCCCAACCCCGGCCGAAGTCCAAGCCTGCCTCCAAAGTTCCAGCTGATGCACACAACTATACTGTCGAACGCGGCGACACGCTCTATGGAATCGCCCGGCGACATAAGGTAGCGGTTGACGACCTCCGTCGTCTCAATCCGGACATTGCGGACAAAATCGTCGCAGGTCAGACAATCACGGTGACCGGCAAGGTTGCTGCTGTTCCCCCACCCAGGAATCACACCATCAGTACTCACAAACCGAAAGCACAGACACAAGCTCCCACTGCAAAGAGCTCCTCCGTCAGGACGGCGGAAGAGAAGAAGGCTCCTGCTCCCAAGACGCAACCTTCCCTCAAGATAAAGAAACAGGCTCCCACTCCCAAGTCGCAGCCTGCACCCAGAACGAAACCCGCTCCTCCGGTGAAAAAGTCGGCTCCCGCACCCAAACCTGATCCTTCCTACTCTCAGCAGAAGAAAGAGACCCGGCAAAAGGTTTTCATGCCCAAGACCATATCATCCGTCTTTGTCACCGAGGAGGTCTCCTTTGGCGACTTTGCCAAGAGACATGGCACTACGCCGGAGCAACTGAACGCTCTCAACGGATGGAACTTCAGAAGCACTCTCGTCCTTGCGAAGGGTTCTGAAATTTACGTCCCTGGCCATTAACCCCCTCCTCTCCCCTCAGAAATAAAACACTTTCCGAATCCTATACGGCAAGGCAGGGCGACGCCCGG
>JAAZXD010000447.1 GCA_014240355.1 Roseibacillus sp.
GCAGCAAACAGCAGAGCGAGCCTTCTCATTTCGCCTCTTCATTACCACCCATCTGACGGACGGGGCAAAGCCAAACCTCGCCACACCCTGTTTCCTGTCCCCTGATGCAGGGATATGAGGATCGGGTGCCGCTTCCCCTGCTTCCCGCAGTGTGGTAGGGCTTCGCATCGTGAAATCCTTCTCTGTCCTTCCTGTGCTCTCGCTTCTGTTCCTTCCTGAGCCTGCATTGGCCCAGAAACTGAAGCCTGACATCCCCTATGTGGAGTCCGGTCATGACCGCCAGATCCTGGATGTCTACACACCTTCCAAATCGAGTAAGAAGCGTCTTCCCGTTATGTTCTGGATCCACGGCGGCGGATGGCAGGCCGGGGACAAGAGCGAGGTCGGATTGAAGCCAAAAGCGTTGACGGAGCGTGGGTTCATCTTTGTTTCGACCAATTACCGACTCCTGCCCGGTGTAACGATGGACGTCCTCATCGGTGATGTGGCCAAGGCGCTCGGTTGGGTATACGCAAATATCGGCAGATTCGGAGGCGATCCGGAGCAGATCTTCGTGGGCGGGCATTCGGCGGGCGCTCAGCTCGCGGCGCTGGTCTGCACCGATGACAGCTACCTGGAAAAAGAGAACGTATCCTTTGAGGCCCTCAAGGGATGCGTGCCGGTAGACGGCGACACTTACGACATCCCTAAGATAATCACGACGGCTGAATTGCGTCAGCAATTGTACGAGGGCCGACTCCCCCGCTTCGGGCACCGGCAGAAGTTCGGAAACGACCCGAAGAAGCACGTCAATTTCTCGTCGGTCACTCACGTCGCGAAGGGCAAGGGGATCCCTCCCTTTCTCATCCTCTATTTTCCCGGCAATCCAAACACGAGAGCCCAGGCAAGATGTCTCCAAGAAGCCCTGAAGAAATCGGGGATTCCGGTCGAGGCCTATGGCAACGGGGACTCCAACCACAGCCGACTCAATAACGATTTGGGAAAACCCGATGATCCTGCGACAGACAAACTCTGCCAGTTTCTGGACCGGTTGACTGGAAAGAAACGGTGACAGACCCTGCTCCGCTTTCTTGGGGCTCAACGGACAGCAACCGCGCATCCTGATGCCTGGACCTGGGTGCTGGCTCCCCTGTCTCCGGCAGGGTAGCAGGAATGATCGCAACCGATCTCCTCCGGTAGAGGCCAGACCTTCCGTCTGTCGATGACCTGAGACATTAGTCTGCGAAACACAGAAGCGTGCCACCGCCCGCGATGCGGGAATAACCCGCCCCAGAGGTGAGGAGCTGGCTCGTGAAGGATCACCTGGGCTCCATGCTGGGCCTCTTGCTGATCGCCTTCAGGAGCTGTCAGGGCATCCGTTCGGCGACGAGGCGATAGAATTCGCTGGAGCCGCCGTCCAGGTCACTGAGTCTCTCAATGCGCATGGTGGGCCCGGCCGGGATGACGCTGAAGGCGCTCCAGTCAATCACGTTGTCACTCTGCTCAATCCTGTAGCGGATGCCGGGTTGGGCGTTGAACTTCAGCACAATTTCGGTCCCGTCGTGCGAGAATGCAGAAAACTGGAGGAAGCTAGTGGCGTCGCCGGGATCGGTATTACTGCGGTATTCGTAGAGGTTCGTTCGGTGGTCGCCATCGAGATCAAAATTTGCGTCGGCCGCCGAGTCGGGATCGAGCCCATGAGCGGTTTCCCATGAGTCCGACATCCCGTCCCCGTCGCGATCGGCATTGGGGTTGATGAGATTGGATCCTCCCGGCGATTGGAACTGCAAGGGGCCGAGATCGGAACCTCCATCCGTGAGGCGACCGCTCGACACCCCTTCCTCTTCCACACCCCAACTCACTTCGTCGATGATCGAGCTGCCGTCGGCGTCCTGGTAGAGCCGCAGTGCATCACCCATCGCGTGCAGACGGAAGGGAAGATGCCCGACGCCAGATCCTCCGTCGGCGAGGAGCACGAGAAATCCGCGTGGCGCAATGTAGCTGAGTTCGGGGAATGCAAATTGGTCCAACCCGGTGCTGGACAGGTCGTCCGTCAGGCAGAGCAGGTGCAACGCGACGGGACGATCCGAACTGTTATAGAGTTCTACAAAATCTTCGAGGTCGAGCGGTGCTTTGGCCAGCCATTCGTTGATGGAGAGAAGCCGTCTATTTCCAAGCAAAGCGGCTGGGGCATTAACCTCACCCGGAGTCGGCGACGACAGCAATCTCCAGTTGCCATCGAGGGCCGAGCCAATGGAGAGACCGGGAACCTGTGCGCCGTAGTGCACGCGATCAATCTCCCGAGCCGCATCATCGAAGAAATAGATTTCACCGCCGATGCCAGGAAGAGAGTGTCCTGTATGGAGCCCCCCCGGGGCGGAAGAGGGCACACGGGTAGGGTCGCAGGCGATCACAAGGAATCCGCTGGCCGGGACGGAAAGGTCGGACGGGAAGGTCCAGTGCGTGCCATCACGATTTCCCACCACGAGGGAGCATCCGCTCAGGGAGAGGGGATGGGGTGTGCTGTTAGAGATCTCAACCCATCCCCGGCCCCCGCCGTTGAAATCCGCGTATAGCTCGGAGATGCTCAGACCGGAAACTACGTTCAGGTAGTTGGAGGCGCCCGGACTGGAAGAGTTGGTGAAGTGGTGCACCGTGGTGGATCCATCGGGCAAGCGACCGCTTGCG
>JAAZXD010000448.1 GCA_014240355.1 Roseibacillus sp.
CTGGTCGACGACGGCTCCACGGACGCTACCGCCGAGGTGGTGGCCTGCTTCCCGGAGGTGCGCTACCTCCGGCAGGAGCACGGCGGCCTCTCGGTCGCCCGCAACCACGGCGCCCAGAAAGCCACCGGAGAGCTGATCGCCTATACCGACGACGACTGCCAGCCCGATCGTGACTGGCTTTTCTGGATCGCCCGCGCCTTCGAAAATCCCCGAGCCGGGGCAGCCGGGGGCCCTAACCTCCCCCCGTCTCCCCCCGCACTGCAGGAGGCCATCGTGACCGCGGCCCCGGGAGCTCCTTCCCACATCCTCGTCGCGGATCTCCAGGCCGAACACCTCCCCGGCTGCAATCTCGTCCTCCGGCGCAGCGCCCTGGAGGCCATTGGCGGGTTCCAGCCGCAGTTCGTCGCCGCCGGCGACGATGTCGACCTCTGCTGGCGCCTTCTCGATGGGGGTTGGGAGCTGGCCTTCGCCCCCTGCGCCTTCGTCTGGCATCGCCGACGCACCAGCATCGCGGGCTATCTCAAACAGCAATCCGGCTACGGCCGGGCAGAAGCCCTCCTCTTTGACGCTCACCCGGGACGCTTCGACCGGGGCGGAATCGACTGGCGCGGCAGTGTCTACGGAGGCGGAGCGGTCAGTGCGGACGCCTCCTCGGTGATCTACTTCGGCTCGATGGGACAGGCCGGCTATCAGGGGCTCGCGCAACACGCCATCTCGCGCCGCCTGCTGCACCGCGGATTCGACTCTCCGGTTGCGCGCTTCCTCCTCAAGGTCTGTGACCTCGCCCAACCTGTCGTCCGCTCCTTCAGCCGCTGGCGGCACGGGGGACCGGCCCCGCGCCTTCAACGTCCCGGGTCCACCGCAACCGAGGACGAAAGCGGCGTGACCACCGAGGGCCGCTTCCTCGGGCCCCCGGAAGCCGGCCGTCACCAACTCCTTGCCGTGCTGTGCGCCGCCGGGTGGCGACCCTGCGGGGAGACCCGACCCTGGGATCTCGAATCGCAGCCTTACCGCCTGCTCACCGCCGACGAACAGCACGGCCCCGATCACACCATGGTGAAGGTGCGCCTCCTGCACCCTCCCGGCCTCCGCCGGGACGGGATGGGCCTCCTCACCACGGCCGCCCGGGAAGCCGGCCTCGAACCGGCCTAGATGCGGGTCCGAGCTGGTCGGGCGATCGCCTCCTTTTTGACTGTGGTGAACCCCGGAATGGACAAATATGACCCAGATCCGCTTCCCCGCCGTGCGCACCGACGACTTCGACTACGAACTTCCTCCAGAGCTCATTGCCACCCACCCGCTGACGGAGCGGACGGCCTCACGCATGATGGTCATTGACCGGGAGCGGGGCACCATCGAGCACCGCCTCTTCTCCGGGCTCCCCACCTTCCTCCGGGACAACGACCTCCTGGTCTTCAACGACACGCGGGTCATCCCGGCCCGGTTCTTCTCCAACGACAAGCGAATAGAGCTCCTGCGGGTGGACCACTCCGACCTCCTCCACTGGCGCTGTCTCGTGCGCCCGGGCAAGCGCATGAAGATCGGGCGCACCGTGGAGGTCGGCCCCAGCACCGGCACGGTGACCGCAATCGACGAACTCGGCTACCGCCTGGTCTCCTGGGACCACCCGGTTGACGAGTCCGCCCACGGGGAGCTGGCCCTGCCTCCCTACATGCAGCGCGGGGAGGAGGAATCCGACGCTGAGCGCTACCAGACCGTCTACGCCCGGCAGGACGGCGCGGTGGCGGCCCCCACCGCCGGGCTCCACTTCACCCCGGAACTGATCGACTCCCTGCCCCACTCCTTCCTCACCCTGCACGTGGGCCCGGGCACCTTCCGTCCCGTGCAGGTCGACGATCCCGCCGAACACCGGATGCACGACGAGGCCTACGAACTGAACGCCAACTCCGCGGACCGAATCACCCGGGCCGGGCGCGTCATTTCGGTGGGCACTACCGTCACCCGGGTCCTTGAGCACCTCGGTCGCGATGGTCCGATCTCTGCGGGTCAGGGGCGCACCGATATTTTCATCTACCCCCCCTACAAGTTTCGGGTCGTCGATGCCCTCCTCACCAATTTCCACCTTCCGAAGAGCACCCTGCTCATGCTGGTGAGCGCCTTCGCAAACCGTGAACTGATCCTGGAGGCCTACGAGGAAGCGGTCCGGGAACGTTACCGGTTCTTTAGCTACGGCGACTGCATGTTAATCTTGTGAAAAAAGCCTAAGAGACCTTCAGGTTTTTATATTCCTCAGACTGTGAGAGCCTCTGAGCTATATTGTTAGTGTGTTATTAAAAGGAGTGTTCAGCGACTTGTCGCTTAAATTTGTCACTCTGTTTTCTGTATATTCGTTTCCGATGCATCATTAAAGCTACGAATGTCAAACAACTTAAAATACTGACTGAGGGCTCTGGCACATTATCCAAACTTATAGCACCCAGTGTAGCTGCACCATTGGTTCCACCTGTGGCATGGATATTAACTGTATCGCCGTTAGAGAGATTGCTTATATCAAAGTATGATCAAAGTATGCCCAATCTGTAGTTCAGAAAATGCACCTGGAGCAAATGTTTGCTCAACATGTTCATTCGATTTCGAATAATGTTAGACTAATCTAAAGAGCATCGCTCTGAAGATACACTGCGTAGTGGTAACTCGACT
>JAAZXD010000449.1 GCA_014240355.1 Roseibacillus sp.
TCAGACCCCAACAACGGCGAAGACCCACCCCTCGCGTCAGCCGGCGGCACTCCCTATAGCAAGGCCGTCCTCGGCGACGGTCCCGTTGCCTACTACCGCTTCGAAGAACAGAACGGCACTATCGCCTCCGACTCCTCGATCTCCGGCAAACACGGCACCTATACCGGCAGCATCGGATTGGGGGCTGCCAGCTTCCACCCCAACCTGGGATCAGCAGCCGATTTCACAGGAGGCCACATCGACGTCCCGAACACCGGGAGTTTTGCCGATAGCACGGTCGAGGTCTGGCTCCAGATAGACATCCTCGCAGGCGGCTGTTGCACCTCCATTGCTTCTGCCGGCCAGTGGTCCGCCCGCGGTCTCCACTGGAACCTCAAAAGCGATTTCGCATTTGAACACGCAGTCAATGGCCAGGGCAATTCCAACTCGACCTCCAACGCATTTGTGGCCGACAGCACTACCTGGTACCACCTCGTGGTCACTCAAAATGCCGGTGACACCACTACTTTTGTCAACGGAGTCGCCATCCCCGACAATGGCGTAAATCATGCCGGTCCCATCGACTTCGGAAATAGTAATTTCCAGATCGGCGCCTGGAACGGCGGTCGCTTGCTGGACGGACGTATGGATGAGTTCGCCGTCTACGACCATGCCCTCACTCCGGAACAGGTGCTTGCTCACTACGAGGCCGCCTCGGCTGATGGGGCCGATCCCCTTGGCCTGGCGGTGCGGCCTGCTCCAGGCGGGGAGCTGGAGCTGTCCTGGGAGAGCACCCTGGGTAAACTCTATGATATCCTGGTCAGTCCCGACCTGTCTTCACCGAGGGCGTCGTGGCCCGGGCTTGTCGACGCGCAGGACATTGCGGCCGATCCCTCCGGCACCAACACCCGTCTCATTGCCCTGCCCTTCCCGGGAGAGGGGTTCGTGGCGGTTCGCGAGAAGAACCCTCCTCCCCTTTTCTCGGATGACCTGGAAACCGGCGCAGCGGGTTGGACCACCCTCGTCAATGACGCCTTCGGAAACACGGAGTGGGAGCTGGGTGCCCCCAATGGCAGTACCGGACCGCTCTCCGGGGCTGGCGACTCGGGCAACGCTTGGTGCACCGGCCTGGGTAACTATGGAGCCAATTCCGACATCTCCCTGCGCACACCGGTCATCGATCTCACCGGGATCGCCGCCGCCCTGCTCAGTTTCGACGCCTACCGCGATGCAGATGGGTTTGGTGACACCGCCTCCGTGCGCTTTCTGCGCTCCGGCGACCAGGCCCAGCTAGGAGTGGACGTGCCTATCGACATGACGGCTTTCGATCTCGATTACGTTACAATCGAGGTGCCCGTTCCCGTGGCCGCGATCGGGGAGGCTGTCCTCATCGAATTCATTTTTGTCAGTGATGGTAGTCTTGATGCTTTCAGCGGGCTCTGCCTCGACAACGTGGACGTGCAGATTCCCTAGATGGCAGAGCATCCGGAATGCTCAATGGCCGGGTGGTTGGTGGCGATTACCTGTGTTTCGGGCAGATGCACGCAGCCCGGGGTGCTGCCGTCCTCAACATGGCCACGCAACTCTGGGCCGGGTGAGGGGTTTCCTTCTCTGGTGCACCTGATTTTTTGGAAATGGGATTTAATTTGTAACCATTCCGTCCCCGAACCAGTCCACAGCATTACCAGAAAGCACTCCCCAAAAATGGTTATGCAGAAGGTTGAAAAATCCGGCGGATTCAGGATCGGGCTGTTCCTTCTCCTTGCCACCGTGATGACGGCGCAGGCCGATCCGCTCCTTTCCTCGTGGTAAACCGAACGTTCGGGCGTCTACGCCCGGGTGTTTCAGAACGACGCCGCGATCCCCGACGGAGCGACCACGACGTGGGTGCATCCTTCTTTCGGTGACGGTGGTAGCCAAACCACTCCCACGTATGCCGGCGTCCATGAACTTTCCCACACGGACGACTGGCTCTACCTCCGCACCACCGGGCTCGGGAGTTACACGATGGGGCCATGGTATGCAGATGAAACCAGGACCAATTTTTTTCCGAGTTTCCCCAGCAACCGCAACGGGCTTCCCGGCAGCCAGCTCTACCGCATTCCCCGGGTTCCGGTCGATCCCACTACCGTCACGACACACACCCTGACCGAGGATGGAGTAATCGGCTACTTCGTCAACGGCGTTGCAATGTTCGATACACGGGACAGCTTTTCCTACCAGAGCCCTCCGGGAAGAGACGTTCCAAATGGAGCCGAGCGCTGGAACCGGGATGCCTACGTCAACGAGATTCTCACCTTCGACGCTTCTCTGGCTCACCAGATCAGGGGTTTCTACCACTATCACTGCAACCCCTCCGCCCTGCGTTATCAACTCGGTGACAGCACGGACTTTGACGAACCCAACAACATCTACTCCGAAAATTTTAATGGCCAGCATTCTCCGATCCTCGGATGGACACGGGAGGGATTTCCTGTCTACGGGCCGTATGGCTACTCGGATTCCCTCGATCCAAATAGCGTTGTGCGGCGCATGGTTTCCGGCTACCAGATTCGGGCCGGACTCACGGTTCGCAATACCTGGCCCGCCTGGGCAACCCGCTTCTATGCAGAGGCCGGGGTTTCCTTTCTTGCCGGGCCCGATGTCAGTTCCACCTATCCTCTTGGCCGCTACATGGAGGA
>JAAZXD010000044.1 GCA_014240355.1 Roseibacillus sp.
CACTTGCGAGGAGTTGATCAACGCCTCGATCCAGACCGTCAACCAGGACGCATATTTGGCTAAGATTCCGGAAGGGATTGCCGTCTAAGGGGACGGGGCCGTCCCTGTTCCCCGGCAACCAATCAGTCCTAACGATGTCTTCTACGAAACTGCGTGCTGCCCAGGAGGAGCAGAATGACGATACGGAGGTCGATATGTCGCCCATGATCGACATGGTCTTCCTGCTGCTCATCTTCTTTATCGTCAACGCCACCCTGATCGTCGTTGAGATGGACAAGAAGGTGCAGGTGCCGATCGCGCGCTACTCGAAGACTCAGGAGACCAAGATGGGCCGCATCGTGGTCAACGTCTACAGTGATGAGCACGCCGGTGAAGGGCGCTTCCGGATGGCGGATGGCAAGAAGGTCTTCGCGGACGACGAGGACATGGTGGATTTCATCAAGAAGGAGAAGGAACGGTGGGACGGCAGGGGCCAGAAGGCCCGCCTGCATCTGAGGGCGGATGGCAAGGTGCACTTCACCTATGTTCGCCGGGTCATTCGTGCAGCCGCGGCCGCGGGAATCAACGAAGTCATATTCGTGAGCCTCTGGTCCCGCAACAACTAGTGTAACAAGGAGACCCCATGGCCAGACATCGTCGCGTCCCACCCCCTGAGGAAGACAAGCCTGAACTGAGCATCTCTCCGCTCATTGACGTCTGCTTTCTGCTTCTTATTTATTTCCTGGTGACCACCACCATCAAGCAGAAGGAGCGGGACAACAGCATGGCCCTGCCCTCCGCTGCTCCCTCGGAGGCTCAGCCGGATATCCAGCCCTTCTTCATCAAGATCAGCAACGAGGGTCACATCTACGCCAACGTGGGGGCGGCCGAGGAGTTGCTCGATACGGAAGCGCAGGGTAGCGAGCGAACGCTTCCACGTCTGGACCAGCGCCTTGAAATTTATGCGGCGGCAGCCAAGGCGGGCAACAACAAGCCCCTGGTTCAGATCTACGTGGAGGCTGAGGCCGAGCAGCAGGTGGTATCCGACGTGCTCAACCACCTCGCCAAGCACAATGTTAGCACGGTCACCTTTACTGATCTGGTGGTCCAGGACGAGCAGCACAAATAGGGTATGGGTTCGTCCGGCCGCCGCCTTGGCGCAGCGATTTTCTGATGGATTCCCCGGGCCGGATCTAAGAAAAACCCGTCTTGACCGTTGGTGTTCTTGCCGGAGGGCCCGGTTTTTGAGAGAAGATCAATCCAGACTAGAAATCCTATACGTCATGATTCAATTCACCAAGAACCGGATCCTGTGCGGGCTTATAGCCCTTTGCGCCTCGGTCTGTCTGCCGGAAAAATCGTTTGCCCAGGGAGGGGTCGATACCGCCTGGTCTAATTCACTTACCGCTATGCGGGCCAAGGAATGGGCGAAGGCCCATGCAATTCTGGCCAAGGCGGTGGCGCAGTACGACGGGCGGGCCAAGACTCTCTTTGGTCCGAAGTTCGGCTGGTTCTGGTACCACAAGGGCTACTGCGAGCTGAAGCTCAAGCAATGGGAGCCGGCCATGGAGTCCTTCAAGATGTGCTACACCAAGTACCCCAATAAGAATGCCGGGGGGGCGGGTCTGGACGGGGCCACCCAGGGGAGCTTCAACCATTATCACAAGAAGTCCCTTCTCAAGTGGGGGGACGCCGCCATCGGCGCGCAGGAGTGGGAAGTTGCGATCAAGATGTACAAGAAATTTCTTCAGGAGCGTGATCCCAAGCGAGACACGTACCAGAAGGGGGCCTTTTACGTGAACATGGCGATGGCGCACTTCAAGCTCTTCCAGATTCCGGGAGGGATTGAGAACCTCGAGATTGCGATCGACAACAAGGAGGCCTTCCCGACTCCCGACGAGGGCATCATGGTGGGGTTCCAGGCCATGGTGGAAGCGGTCATTGAGAAGGAGAACGAGCAGGCCCTGATGGATTTCCTCGGGAAGAACCGGGCGGATATCAAGCTGGAACCCTTCAAGATGCATAGCTTTGCCCCGGTCTTCATGAAACTGGCGGCGGATGCCCTGGCGGCAGAGATGGAACGTTCCGCTTTTGAACTTTATGCTCTGGTGCCCAGCACCAGGGCCTCTATCGACGACATCAAGGCCCGTCTGGCCCAGATCGGGATTGTCGATCGCCAGTTTCAGGATCCGCCGCAAAGCAACCGCCAGATTTACAAGGAGGTGCTCGAAGCTGACTTGGAAGAGCTGACCGGACAGTGGAGCTCCGGGGATCCTCACGAGGTGATCGCCACCGCGGCCACGGCCTACATTCACGAGCAACACAAGAACGTACGTGGAGCCTTTGCGGCTTACGAGCAACTGGAGCTCTATTACAACAAATCGAAGAAACGCGAGGAGTATCTCTATAACCTGGTGCGAACTTCCGCCATTATCGGGGAAGTGCTGGTGACCGAGAAATACGGGAGCCTCTTCCTGAAGACGTTTCCGGACAGCAAGCACGTTGAGTCGGTGCGCAGCATGATGCTGACCAGCCTCTTCATGGAAGGGGAGTATGAGAAGTGCATCGAGGTGGCCACGATCATGCTGCCCAAGCTGGCCTCGCCCTCCAAGCAGCATGACATCTGCCTGCACGTTCTGGGTGGAAGCTATTACTACACCGGAAAGTATGACGTGGCCCGCAAGTACCTCGACGAGCACGTGGAGATGTACGAGAAAAGCCAGTTCCGCATGGCGTCGCTGTACTTCCAGGGGTCAAACCTTTCCCGGCTTCAATACTGGGGCAAGGCGGCCGAACTCCTCGACTCCTTCCTCTCCAAGTATCCGGATCCGGGCAAGAACATCTATCTGCCCTTTGCGCTGTATGATCGGGCCAACTGCCATTTTGCCGAGGACGAGCTCGACCCCGCCCTCGTGAAGCTTAACCGCCTCGAGAGCGAGTTTCCCAACAGCGACATCATGGACATGGCCTTCAACCTCAAGGGCAACGTCCTCCAGACGCAGGAAGAGTGGGATCCGGCCGAGACCTACTACAAGAAGGCCATGGAACTCGCCAAGCGCCGTGAAAACACCATCGTGGTGGGCGAGTCCCTGTTCTACCTGGTGGGTCTTCTGGGGCCGGAGAAGCGGGGCAAGAAAGAGAACCCGCGGGTGAAGGACGCGGTTCCCTACTACGACGAGTTCTGGAAGGACCATGGGTCGGCCTCGCCCTTCAAGGCGCAGACCGCGGTGGCCGGGGTGCATCCCCTCACGGTGGTGGGCCGGGAAGAGGAAGCTCTTGAGCGCTTGCAGGGAGTGATTGCAGAACTCGCTGCCGTGGCCGGGGCCTTCGGGTTGGAGGAGGCCATCAATTCCTATACCCGGGCCTATCTGAAGAACCACAGTGAGGACGAGCTCAAGGAGCACTACTACAACTTCCCCGGTATCGACTCCGGTAACAAGGAAGCCCAGGCCCTCCTGCGGATTGCACTCATTACGGTGTTTGAGGAGAAGAGCAAGAAGGCCAACAAGGAGGAGAACCCCAGCGACAAGCGTCTGGCGGATGCCATGGTTAGCGTTCTTTTCCGCGATCTAAAGGAAGAGTTTCAGCCCTCCCAGCTCACCAACTACGTGCTCGTGCGCCTCGGCGACTACCTGCGGGAAAAGACGAGAACGCCCCGGGCAGCCCTGTCCTACTACAACGAAGTGGTGGGTCGCGAGGACCAGTCCTACCGGTTCAATGCCAACTTCGGGCTGGCCGATATCCTCGGAAACTCTGACAGCCCGACTGAGAAGGGGAAGGCAGTGGAAAGCCTGGAGCACGTCTTCAAGAATGCCCCGCAGAAGAAGCAACAGGAAAGAGCCCTCTACCGCATCGTTGAGATCCTGAGGGAGAAGAAGGACTGGAAGGACGTGACCACCCGCTCGAAGCAATACCTTACGACGGAAGGTTACCGCCGTTATGCGGCGGAGGTTTCCTTCATGCTGTCCCAGTCTTACGACAAACGCGCAATGGTGGAGGATGCCATCTCCTCCTACAACAAGACGTGGGCCGGCTACACCGGGCTTATCCGGGTTTCCGCCCCCTCCCTGAAGCGGGTGATGGAACTGGTCTGGGAGCGGGACAAGCCGGAGGACCACCAGCAGGCGTATGAAATAGGCTACAAGTTCCGTGATTCGACGCAGCACCTTCTCGCGCAGATGAAGGACGAGGAAAAGAAACTCTGGGAGGAGGTGAAGGACCTCGTCCAGCGCTACGAGGACGATAGTTCGGTCACCAAGATCGTGGAGGAGAAAAAGAAGAGGAGGTAGATTCCCGCCCGCCGTCGCTATCGAACACTCAACTGAATGAAACCATGAATAAACTGATTCTCGGCATCATCTTCCTGTTTGTCTCCGTGATTAGGCTTCCCGCCGCGGATGCTTTGTCCCTCATCGGCTACACCGAGCCGGTGAGCAAGCAGGACGACATCATGAAAGTGTGGATCACGGCCGCCAGTTCCACCCAGATCGAGTACAAGACCACCCCGCAGAGTCTGAACCGCAACCGGATCAAGCGTTCGGAGGTGAAGTCGGTCTATTTCTTTGAGCCCCCCATCTTCAAGGAGGCCGTGGAGCTTTATGAAAGTCGTGATTACCGGGGCGCCCGCGAAAAATTCGCGGCGTGCAAGGAAGCCTTCGACAAGCTCGACAACCTCAAGGGGAACTACGGGACCCTGGCAGGGTTCTACGAGCTGGAGACCTGCCGTAAGATGTTCGACCTTGAGAGCCTCAAGAAGCTGCTCGACGTCTACCAGTTCGGGACCCTGGCACGGGAACACCAGCGCAACCAGCTGGAGGTTTATGCCGTCTGGGATGCGGTGCGCACCAAGAGCTGGTCCCGCCTCGATGCCCTGGCCGTGGAGGTTCTGGAGAAGAAGAAGTGGGTTGGAGAGCACGTGGCCCAGATCAAATACTGCCACGGACTCGCTCTCGAAGGGCTGGGCCGCGATACCGACGCCCTGATCGCCTTCAACGGGGCGTTCACCGCGGACTACACCGCCTCGGAAGAACTCACCCAGGCGGCGACCCTGGCCTGCCTGCGCATCATCAAGGCCAATGAAGAGGTGAAGCTGGCCATCCAGCTCTGGGGGACGGAGGATGAGGATCCGAATTCCCCCGGCTATTTCCTCCTGCAGGAGGGGCTCGCCATGTGCGATCTCTGGAAGAAATCCCTCGGTAGCGGCAAGGCGCTGCCCTCCGACTACACCTTTTTCCTGCGTTACCGGGAGGACAACAAGCCGAAGGTGAAGGCCAAGCCCAAGCCGAAGGCTGATGCCGAAGAGAAGCCCAAGGAGGGAGAGCCCAAGGAGGGAGAGCCCAAGGAGGATGGCTGACCCGGATCGCTGGCAGGGCAACCTGTAGCGATCGAACCTGATTCAACCCCCGGTCCGGGACCTTCGGCTCCAGGGGCCGGACAGGGAGGCCTCTTCAACTGCTGGGCCTGGCCTGGCGGCCCTCGTCGATGAGCCGCCAGAACTGCTTGGATTGCGCGAGTTCTTCGTCTTCTGCCCGGAATGGCAGATTGGATCGGAAGATGAAGTCCTGAAAGGTGTTCTTGTGGAGGACGCGATGGACCCTCACATGATCATCGATCACTTCGAAGTAAAAGCGCCAGTCGCGGGAACGGAACCGGTAGAGCGTCTTGCCATCCCTCTCGATCTTGCCGAAGCGATTATCCTCCAGATGGGCCAGATCGTTCTCGTTCACCTTGAACTCGTCGAGGAGTTCAAGTTGCTCCAGGGTATCGAGCAGGGAGATTTCGGCCGCGCTGACCTCGTTGAAGACGATCTGAAGCACGCCCGATGCTACACCGCGGCAGGCCGGATGAAACGGGAAAATGGAAGGGGATCCGCCTGCTTGAACCTCAGCTCCGGGATCTAGTGGTGATGTCCATGATCGTGATCATGCCCGTGGGAGTGGGGGAGATGCAGGGCGTGGGCGGCCTCGTGCTCGACGTGGCGGTAGATCTCACGGAGCGGGGTCGCGCTCTCGGCGGCCGCCTGGCGGCAGTCCTCATATTCGGGGGTGACACGGGATTGTCCCCCGGGGAGGGTGGCGATCTTGACGCGAATCCTGCCGAACTTGGTGTCTACCGACTCGCTGCGCCGGGGGAGGGAGTCCCGTTGCACTTCCTGGCGGCGGACCCCGAGGGTGGAGCTTTCGTGGAAGAGGAGGTGCTGCAGGGCGTCGGCGTGCTGGGGCTTGGCGAGGACCTGGAGAAGGACTCCGGGGCGGCCCTTTTTCATCTGGGCCGGAATGACGGAAACGTCCAGGGCTCCCGCTTCCAGCAGATGGCCGGCAAGGTGGCCCACGAGCTCTGGTGAATCATCGTCCAGATTGGTTTCCAGTTGTACGAGGGTCTCGGTAAGGAGCCCGGAGGTGCCCACCGCCTCCCCGATGATGAGCCGCAGGACATTGGGGATTTCATGGTCGTTGCTGCCCGCGCCGTAGCCAATGGCATCGAGGGTGAGGGCGGGGATGGGGCCGAAGCCGGCAGCCACCTCCGAGAGGACGGCCGCCCCGGTGGGAGTGACCAGCTCGGCATCGATGCGGGTGCCTGTTACCGGACACCCCTTCATGAGGGCAAGGGCGGCGGGGGCGGGCAGGGGAATCTGGCCGTGGGCCCCCGTCACGAACCCGCGACCGAGGGGAAAGGGTGAGACCCGGACCTGTTCGATCCCCAGCGCTTCAAGTCCGGCCAGGGTGCCGCAGACGTCGACGATGGCATCGACCCCGCCCACTTCGTGAAGGTGCACTTTCTCGACCGTGGAATCGTGAATGGCGGCTTCCGCTTCGCAGATCCGGGTGAAGATGCGGATGGCGGTTTCCTTCACCCGGTCCGAAAGGTGACTTCCCTCCACCACCCCGCGAATATCGGCAAGGTGGCGTTCCGGGGCGTCGTCGTGGACATGGACATCCACCTTGACGGCGCTGAAGGCATTCTTCGAAACGCGATTGATATGGAGGTGAAAGTCCTTGAGGTGGAGCTTGGCGAGCTCTGCCTCCAGCTGGGTGGCGGGGAGCCCTGCGTCCACCAGAGCTCCAAGCATCATGTCTCCGCTTGCTCCCGCGATGCAGTCGAAGTAGGCCGTACGCATGGACGGATTGGAACGGGGAATGGATGGAAAGGAAAGCCCCAACCCGCCCCGGTCTCAAGAGGAGCCGCCGGTCCGCATGATCGCGCGGGCCACCATGGCGGCTCCGAAGCCGTTATCGATGTTGACCACTGCCACCCCGGAAGCGCAGGAGGACAACATGGCGTGCAGGGCGGTTTCCCCGCCGCGGGAGACCCCGTAGCCCACGCTGGTGGGAATTCCGATTACCGGGCAGGCCACCAGTCCTCCGATCACGCTGGTAAGGGCGCCCTCCATCCCCGCCACGCTCAGCACCACGCCGGCACCGCGGAGCTTCTCCAGCTTGTCGAGGAGACGGTGAAGACCGGCTACGCCCACGTCAGTGAGGCGCTCGACGCGGTGGCCGAGAAACTCAAGGGTCTGGGAGGCCTCCTCGGCCACGGGAAGATCGGAAGTGCCCGCACAGGCCACCACCGCGTAGGGGTGGGCGGGAGCTTCGGGGCGCTCGCCGAGGGTGAGGAGCCGGGAGAGATTGTTGTAATGGGCCTCGGGCAGGGCCTCCTGTACGGCTCGTGCCTTGCGGCGGTTGACCCGGGTGGCGAGGGCTCGCTCGTGGGCCTGGTAGAGTCGGTCGAGGATCTCAATCAGTTGTTCCGCGCTCTTGCCGGCGCCATAGACGGCCTCGGGAGCTCCCTGGCGTAGTTCGCGGTGGGTATCAACGGTGGTGTGAGCGAGCTCCGTGAAGGGCAGTTCCCGCAGCTTTTCCATGGCTTCCGCGGTAGAAATCTCTCCGGAGGCGACCTGCCTGAGCAGTTTCTCGATGTGCTCCGGACTCATTTCTTTCTGAGGATGTCATTCATGCTGCCGGAACGGAATCCCGCGAGATCCAGGGTGGCGTAGAGGAAGCCCGCCTCCCTCATTGCGCCCGTGATGCGGTCCCCTTGCTCCACCGCCAGCGGAAGCTCGTCCTTGCTCACCTCGATGCGGGCCACCTGACCGTGATGGCGCACCCGCAGTTCGTGAAAACCCAGTTTGACCAGGGAGGCCTCGGCCTGTTCGATCTGGGCCAGTTTTTCCGGGGTGACCTCGGAGCCGTAGGGAACCCGGGAAGAGAGGCAGGCATTGGCGGGGCGGTTCCAGTTGGAAAGTCCCAGTTCACGGGCCCAGGTCCGGATTTCCTCCTTCCCGATCCCGGCTTCCTGAAGGGGGCTGCGCACGCCGTGTTCCCGGGCGGCCTGCAGGCCGGGCCGGTGGTCTCCGGTATCGTCAGCATTGGTGCCGTCGAGAATCCAGGGGAAGCCCTCCCGGTCCGCGAAGTCGATGAGGGATTGATAGACGTTGGTCTTGCAGAAGTAGCAACGCTGGGGGTCGTTACGCCGGTAGCGGGAATCCTCGGTTTCACCACTCTTGATCAGTTCGTGGGGGACTCCGATCTCCCGCGCGATTTCTTGGGATACTTCCAGGTCGCGGCGGGCCAGACTGGGCGAGATCGCGGTGACGGCCACAACGTTGGCCCCGAGCTCCTGGCAGGCGAGTCGCAGGACGAGGGTGCTGTCGATCCCACCTGAGAAGGCAACCAGCACGCGGTCCAAACCCCTGATGAGGTCCGAAGCGCGGCGACGGGCGGGATCGTTCATGAGCAAAACGGGGGAGCGGTCCTTACGCAAGGGCATGGCGGGCCGTTCCGCAAGGCGACAGACCATGAAAGCGGGAGTTTTTCCGCCCTTTGACTGGAATGATTGAAACCTGATTTCCCCGGGACGGGGAGGGAGGGGGGCCTCCTTTTCCCTCGACAGGGGGCCCTGCCCCGTGCGAGTTCTCCGGCCGATGAACAATTGGACCACGGCACCTGCCCTTCACGTGCTGCGACTCGGACGCTAGCCCGGGCTCATATGTGTGTTGGTCCAACTTCTCTTTCCCGGTTTTTGGGGTGAACTATGTCCAATGCGCTTGCCAAGGCTCCGACAAAAGATCAACACCAACGAACCGAACGATGAACACCCAGAACATCCGAAAGTACCGGCTCTTCCCCGAGGTCGGCCTTACGGATCGGCAATGGCCGGACCGCGCTATAACCGAGGCACCCATCTGGTGTTCGGTTGATCTCCGGGATGGCAACCAGGCTCTGCCCGTCCCCATGAGCGTGGAAGAGAAGCTGGAGATGTTCGAGCTTCTCGTGGGAGTGGGGTTCAGGCAGATCGAGGTCGGGTTTCCCTCGGCCTCCGATACCGAGTTCAATTTCCTGCGCCGGCTGGTGGAGGAGAAACGGATTCCGGATGAGGTTCAGGTGCAGGTCCTGGTGCAGGCCCGCGAGCACCTGATCCGTCGCACCTTCGAGGCGCTCGATGGCGTGAAGAATGCCATCGTGCACATGTATAACTCCACTTCGCCGCTGCAGCGCCGGGTGACTTTCAACGATGCCAGTCGCGGGGACATCAGGAAGATCGCGGTGGATGGAGCCAGGATGGTGAAGGAACTGATCCCCACCGTGCCGGGAACCAACATCAACCTGGAGTATTCGCCGGAGTCGTTCTCCGACACCGAGCTTGAGTTTGCGCTGGAGGTTTGCGAGGCGGTCATGGACGTGTGGGAGCCCACCCCGGAGAAGCCGGTCATCCTCAACCTGCCCGCGACCGTGGAGTGGACCACCCCCAACGTTCACGCCGACCAGATCGAGTGGTTCTGCCGCAACGTGAAGAACCGGGAAAGCGTCTACGTTTCGCTGCACACCCATAACGACAGGGGCACCGGGATCGCGGCCACCGAACTGGGCCTGCTGGCCGGTGCCGACCGGGTGGAGGGCACCCTTTTCGGCAACGGAGAACGGACCGGGAATCTGGACATCGTGGTTGCCGCGCTGAACATGAACAGTCACGGGATCGAAACCGGTCTCGATTTCACTGACCTTCCACGCATTCGGGAAGTCTACGAGCGGACCACGCGGATGGAGGTTCCAGATCGCCAGCCCTACGCCGGGGAACTGGTGTTTACCGCCTTTTCGGGCAGCCACCAGGATGCCATCAAGAAGGGTTTTGACCGGCGTCGCGAGGAGGCGGCCGGGGAGGAAGGGGAAGTGGTCAAGTGGGGCGTGCCCTACCTGACCATCGACCCGGAGGACATCGGCCGCAGCTATGAAGCGATCATCCGGATCAACTCACAGTCCGGGAAAGGCGGGGTGGCCTATATCCTCGACCGCGAATACGGGTTCGATCTTCCCAAGACCATGCACCCCCAGGTCGGCAAACAGGTCTACGATCTCGCCGATCAACTGGGACGTGAACTCAATCCCGGCGAGGTGAAGGACGCCTTCTTCAGGTATTTTGCCAACGTGGGGGAGCCGCTGCATGTGATCGACTACGAGCTCGATCAGCAGGCGGGAGAACGGGGAACGGTGCGTTGTCGGGCGGACATTCTTCTCAACGGAGAGAAGCGTCACATCGTGGGCCAGGGCAACGGTCCCATCAATGCCTTTGTGCACGCGCTGGAGGAGAACGGTCACAAGGATTTCGTTCTCACCGACTACCGCTCCCATGCCCTGCGGGATGGATCCAGCTCCGATGCCGCCGCCTATGTCCAGCTCAAGCACGATGACGGGCGACCGGTCTGGGGCGCAGGAGTCGACCCGTCCATCGAAATGGCAGGTCTCAAGGCGCTGGTAAGTGCCTGGAACCTCCTGCGGTAGGCAAGGAATTGGTTGAGGGCGGGGAAAGCTCTTCTATTCCAGGTGTTTCGGGATCGAACGATACCATGGCAGCTGCACCATCGGCTGGCGAAGCCAGTTGGTGGCGGGTTCAAAGGTGAAGAACTGCGCGACATAGAGCTCGAGGGCGAGAAGGAGCAGAAGGAGAAAGGTCGTGGTTCGCAGGAAGAGGCGACCGATAAGGGAGAAAGCGGTGAGGCTGGTTCGCATCAACCCCGGCAAGGCGGGAGGGGTTTCTGCAACTCGTGCGTGTTCGAAGATCTTCTGCTCGCGGTCCGTGATCTCCTCTTTTTGCCAGCGGGAAGTGACAATTGCGTCATAGGAGGCACTCGCGTAAATGCGACCTGCGATAAGCTTCAATATGATAAACCCAGGCACGATAAAGAAGGCGCCCCAGAGGAAATAATAAACGTTAAGGTAAGAAATAATTTCAGCACTGGATTTCTCCTCGAACGAATCGCCGTTCCCGACGAATGCGAGGGCAATCACCGCGACCATGAAGATTGCGCCAAGGAAGGCGTAGCCGCCACTCAGGGCGAGGCAGGTTATCGGGCGGGCCCGGATGACGTCGCGGACCTTGCGGTAGGACCAGAATGACCGGGTTGAGCCGGTTATGGCCTGACGGGCTTGGGCGATGGGAATGTAGGTCATCGCAGCCATGAACAGGAAGATTCCGATGAGGCCCCAGAGGGGTCCGATTTCCGCTTGTTCGTAGCCCTTGTTGAAGGAGTTGTCCCAACCCGAGTACCAGGAGAACATCATGATCATTCCACCGGGCAGGGTGACCAGGAAAGAGTTGAGGGTAATGAGGAACCCGGTTTTCAGGTTCGTCCCGAGTGAGCCGGAGAAGGCACGAAGAATTCCGGCGATTTGGAAACGGAAGGCGGCCCCCTTCGTGGCAGAGAGAATTTCTCCGAAGTGCTCGGACAGCAACCACCACGGCAGGGTCCTCCGGCTGTCGGGTTCCCTGCCGAGGAGAGTGGCCCAGAGCTTGTGGGCCCTCCGTTGGACCAGGCGGTAGGTCCAGCCCGCAAAGAGGATTGCGAGGGGAATGCTCATGCACGCCAGGGCGGCGAAGATCCACGACTTGAAGATCCGGCCTGTGGCAACCAGAAGACGGAGGGGAGCCGGGAGCACCCTGGGTGCTGGGATTGGGGGAGGCAATTCCCGCGCCTTTGCTTCCGCCGGAGATGAGAAAGGAGAGGAGCCCATGGAGGGTACTCAGGATTGCGAGTTTAGGGGGTTGCGGCTCTTCCCCGCCTGCGACTGGCAGGAAGAGCTGTTGGCTGTGTGTGTACGGGTAATCATCCCGGGATCTTCTACGCGATGGCTTCCGTGAGGGGGGGGCCTTCTACAAACCGGGTGGGCATGTTCATGTAATGGCCGACTGTTGCCGCGACGGAGACCTGGTCCACCGGGTGGTCGACCACCTTGTTGCGGGGAACACCGGGCCCGAAGATGAGCGCCCAGATCTGGTGGGAAGATTTTGAGTTGAAGTGATGCTGGTAGGGGACTGCTACGAGCCGATTATTGTCGCGGCCGCAGTCCGGGACGACAACGCAGACCGTGTTGTCCCGATAGAATGGATCCGCCTCGATGCCGTTGACGAGCTGCTTCAATCCCTGGTCAATGATGGAGATGCCTCGTGTGTAGTGGTTCTTGTTTCCCCAGTGGACGTAATCGGGATCATTGTAGTTTATCATCAGGAGTCGTGGTTGGAGATGTTTCATGCTCCACAGGCAAAGTTCGGTCAGGAGCCGGTCTCCACGCGGATTGATGAATCCGTCACTGCCGTAGTGTTGCTTCCAGCGGGCCCAGAAGTCGTGAAGCTTCTCGTGTTGCTTGGTGCGCCCCCGGGTCCTGTAGTCAAGCGAGCGCATCTTGTTGAGTTCAGCCTTCTTCTTCTCGAGTTGCGGGCCATTCCAGGAGCCTTCCCGGATCTGCTGGTCGAGGAGCCACACCTTGTAACGGTAGAGCGAGAGGGTTTCGGATTTGAAGTTTGCACCGAAGAGATGGTGATTGCTGAACGAATAGAACTCCTCGGAGGTGCGATCCTCCCCGTTGATGATGAGCGTTTCATGTTCTGCTACGGCATAGGCCTTGCGCAGATACTCGAAAACGGTGGGGACCTTGGCCTCGAAGCGGTCTCCGAGGAACGTGTCGTTGACGTCTCTGAAGTTGTCGTACTTCCCGGTGAGGATATGAAGGGTGCCTTCCCCGTGGCTCGTGTTGATATTGCGGAATCGGTCGATCGACATGTCCTTGAAAAGCGTGCCACGCCGGGTGAGTTCCCTGCAGAGAAAGGGCGAGCAGGTGTGCTGCGGGTCGATGGTTTCCCGCCGTCTCACGCCCCCACCGAACCTTATGATAAGGACGTTGGGACCCGTATAAGCCGGTCGCGTGTCGGGTGCTGCCGCGGAAGAGAGGCTCGATTCAAGTCCCAGGCAGGTCGCCGTGCCCAGGGTGG
>JAAZXD010000450.1 GCA_014240355.1 Roseibacillus sp.
CTATACTGCGGAAGGATTCAAGAATCTCGGCCTCTACGATGATGCCATCCGCGAGTATCAGAAGATATTGCAGGTCGACCCCTACAACTCTGCCGCGCGACGGGGGATGGAGGGTATTCACCAACTGAAGTCCGATCACTACCGTTCCGCATATGACGAAGCGCGTGCACGCATGCTGGCTGAAGTAGACGCGGCCTGGGAGATGGCCGTGCCCCCGCCGGTTGAACTTGACGGCAGTATCGTCGGTGGTCTGCGTCCCTCGGCTGTCGGCGTGAACATCGAGTTCAAGCTCAAGAACATGCTGATCCCGGTGGTCGACTTCGACGATACCACCGTGGAGGAGGCGATCGATTTCCTCCGTCAGCGGGCTCAGGAACTCGACAAGTGGGAACTCGACCCGATCAAGAAGGGGATCAACTTCGTGATCCGCAAGCCGCGTATCGGCGGGGGAGCGCCTGATGCCGAACTTGACGTGGAAGGCGGTCTCGGTGCCATTGATCCGGGTTCGGCCCGGGTGAAGGAGCTCAAGCTGCGGAACGTTCCGCTCGCCAATGTGCTCCAGTATATCTGTGAGCAGGCCCGCCTGCGCTACAAGGTTGACGATTTTGCGGTGACTCTCCTGCCCATTGGTTCGGCGGAGGGTGAGGATGTCCTCACCCGCAAGTGGAAAGTGCCACCCACTTTCCTCAATGACATTGGGACGGGTGCTGGCGACGGTGACGGCGGTGCTGAAGTAGATCCTTTCGCTGGAGATGACGGCGGTCTCGGTAATCGCTCGCTTGCGCCGCGTCGGCCCCTCATGGAGATCCTCAAGGAGTCTGGCATCGACTTCCCGCCCGGATCCTCCGCCCAGTATATCCCGAGCACCTCTACCCTCATAGTAAGTAATACTCCACAGAACCTCGACCTCGTGGATCAGCTGGTGGAGGACATTCTCGGCGGCACGCCCAAGATGATCAGGATCACCACCAAGTTCGTGGAGGTTTCCCAGGAAAACTCCGACGAGCTGAGCTTTGACTGGATCGTGACTCCCTTCGGTCTTGGCGGAGTGATTTCCGAGGAGCTCTTCGTAGGCGGCGGCACCCAGGGCAACGGTCAGGTCCGCACCGGTTCCGACTTTATCAGTCCGGTGGCCTTTACCAATATTCCGGGTATCCCGGCGGCCAGCAATCAGGCCGTGAACAATATTGTGACGGCATCGAATCGAAGCGGGGATACCGCAGTGACCCGCAACAACGTTGATGCGATCCTCAACAATCCGAACCGCAGCGCCCAGGTCAACCGCGCCGCTCCTGGCATCCTGAGTCTCACCGGCCTCTTCAACAGCGGCCAGCTCCAGATGATCATGAGGGGGCTGGCTCAGAAGAAGGGCACTGATATCATGACCGCACCCAGTGTAACGGCCCGTCCGGGACAGAAGGCGACCATCGAGATCATCCGGGAGTTCATTTATCCCACCGAGTATGAGCCGCCGGAACTTCCCAACCAGGTTGGAGGCGGCTTTGGTGGTAACAACGGAGGTGGCTTCGGTGGTGGTGGTGGAGGCGGTGGTGCCGGAGGCTTTCCGGTTACCCCGGCTACTCCCACGGCCTTCGAGACCCGCAACACGGGTGTCACCCTGGAGATCGAGCCCAACCTCGGCCCCAATGAATACGTTATCGATCTGCGCTTTGCCCCGGAGATCGTTGAGTTCGAAGGCTTCATCACCTACGGCAGCCCGATCACCTCGCCAGCCACGGACGCTTTCGGCAATCCGGTCACCGTGACCATTACCGAGAACCGCATCGAGATGCCCGTCTTCTCCAGTCGCCGGGTCAGCACTGGTATCACCATTTACGATGGTCATACCGTGGCCGTCGGTGGTCTGATGCGTGAGGATGTGCAGGATGTGGAGGACGGTGTTCCCGTGCTTAGCGACATTCCGCTTATCGGTCGTCTCTTCCAGAGCGCCGCCCAGAGCCACATCAAGAGCAACCTGATCATTTTTGTGACCGCCAACATCATTGATGCTGCTGGTAAGAACTACCGCAAGCCCAACGAGGTGGATCCCAGTGGGAACAATCCGGTTGATCCGATCAGCACCGACCTCGGCGGCGGTGGTGACGGGGTGCTTCCGCCGCTTTAGCCCCGAGCCAGGCAAATCGTTTTCAAGAGCCCGGCAGTTTCAACTGTCGGGCTTTTTTTCGAGTTCCGGGGAGCGCCCCGCAGTTTCAGATTTCAGGATTCAGAGAGTATGCTGCAATCCTGAGCACAGAGACCGGAAATTCTTCCATGCACTCCTTTGCGCTGACGGGTGGTGTAGCCACCGGGAAATCCACCTTTGGGCGGATCCTGCAGGAACTTGTTCCTGCAGCAGTCCTGTTTGATTGTGATGCGTCTGTGAGAGGTCTGCTGACGGAGGAGGAACTTGGAGCCGAGATCATTGCTGCCCTTGGCAGGGAGGTGGAGGGCGAGGGGGGCCTGGACCGCTCCCGGCTGCGTGAGCTGGTTTTCCGCGATCAGGAGGGCCGCAAGATGCTGGAGAGTATTCTGCATCCCCGGGTGCGGGAGGAATGTCTTGAGTTACATCGTGAAACTGCTATCAGTCGCCTGTCGCCCTTGTTCGTCGCGGACGTTCCGCTCCTCTTCGAAAGCGGATTCGACTTTGGATACG
>JAAZXD010000451.1:0-2383 GCA_014240355.1 Roseibacillus sp.
TAGCGGGCTTGGCCCCCCGGAGGTGCTTGGCCAGCAATTTCGCCCGAGCGGCATCCTCCCCACTCCCGGGAGCCCCTGCCCATTCGGAAAGTTTCCCGAAGGCCGCGTCTTCTCCGCTGGGCGCTCGATGAAAAGGAGCAGGCTTCTGGTCCTCCGGGGCCACGAACTCCTTTCCCACCACCTTGTGGACCGCTCCCACCACGACCTCTTCAACCTCCGGTTTGTAGCGCCCCGGCTGCTCGTAGTAGACCTGTGAAAAATCCGCCTCGTAGCCCCCCTCCGCCAGGACCCGCCTGGACGGTATATAGCCGGGCATGCCATTGGCCCACGCCGTGATCCACAGACGTGACCAGGCCAGTTCCCGGTTCAGACGCACCGAGTAGTCGACCACCACCTCACCGGGAAGAAACACCATCGCCAGGTCCTTCCCGAATTGCCAGCTGGTCACCGGGTAGGGCACGTGGGAGGGAATCCCCTCCCCGGCATCAAGGCGCTTGAGCATCGCGATCCCCAGCTGCCCGTCAAATCCTCCCTTCGCTTTCAACTCCTCCCAATAGGTCCGCGGCTTGGGATCCACCAGCGGCAGCTGCACTGTCGTTCCCGCCACGGCAGGGGCTCCTCCAAGCTCGCTCATCCCGTCCCCCAGCAACCGCTGTACTTCTTTTCCGATCGCGCGTCCATGGCGTTCTGCGATCTGAAGGTTCCCTCCCGGCTGGGGACCGATGTCCGCCCCACAGCCGATTGTCATGAGAGCCGTAGCCGAGGGAAAGGCCGCTTCCATCGACTCGTTGGCATAGCCGGCCCAATCCCCGCTGACGTGATTCCGTCCACCAACCGTGGTGCAGTGGCAGGCATAGTTCGCCCATAGAATCCTGACCCTTCCATCCCGATCTTTCGCGGCGAGAACCGGCAGGCTGTGATCAACAGGAGCGCCGTGCTGAAGGCCGAATCCACGCCATTCATTTCCCACCATGACCCGCCGGTTTCCCCCGAAGTCCGCCCGGCCCTGCCCCCAGGAGAGATGCATCGGCTGGCGATTCTGCAACGCCATTCTCACCGCCTGCGCCATCTTCTCGAGGGCGAAATCGGTATAGCGCGCCATCCTCTCTTCCTGCTCCGGAGTCATCCGTCCCGCCCACAGAACCCGGGCGTAACCAACCAGGCTGGGCGCATTGTGGGTATGAGTGGCTGCCACCACCAGTCGTTCCGGGACAATTCCTTCCCGCGAGAGACTCTGCGCCAGCCTCGCCTTGAGAGCTGCAGGGACCCCGCAATTGTCAATAACCACGATCGCAACCGGATTCTCATTTCCGATCACCATCGCACGCGCCCACAACCTGGTATCGATTCCTTCCAGCTCGGTCCTGCGGCCTCCGTAGCCGGCAAGAACCACCGGGTGACCGGGAGTAACATCCACCTTGGCCGCACCCACCTCTACCAATCGTTCGTCAGCCTGGACCGTTCCCACCAGGAAAAGCGCGGCAACCCCGGACAACACACCCAGTCGGAAATGAATTCGCCTCCCTTTCAACACAAAGAACAGATTAGAACGCGCCGGAAAAAACGCGAGGACCGATTCATCACCTCGACAGAAGCGGAGAAACCGACCTACCATTCTGCATGTCCCAAGTCTTCACCATTACCTGCACCCTGGCTCTTCTCACGGCCATCCGCTGCCTCGCCGTCGAAGTGCCGGACAACTTGAAGAAGGGCAACCTCGTGGCATGGTGCATCGTCCCGTTCGATGCCTCCGAGCGTGGCCCCGCCGAGCGATCCGCAATGCTCACCGGACTCGGCCTCAAGCGTTGTGCCTACGACTGGCGGACCAGGCATGTCGCCGAATTCGAAGAGGAAATCCGGCAGTATAAGAAGCAGGGCATTGAATACTTTGCCTTCTGGGGACAGCACGAGGAGGCCTTCCGACTCTTCAGGAAACACGATCTTCATCCTCAGATCTGGCACACCCTCGGGAGTCCCAACCTGAAATCGCAAGCCGAAAATGTCTCCGCTGCTGCTGCCGCCATAAGACCCCTTGTCGAGCAGACCGCGAAACTGGGTTGCAAGCTTGGACTCTACAATCACGGCGGATGGGGTGGAGAACCTGCCAACCTCGTGGCGGTCTGCCGCCTGCTTCACAAGGCGGGACACAGTCACGTCGGGATCGTCTACAACTGGCACCATGGTCACGGACACATCGCCGACTGGGCCGACGTTCTCGGACAGATGAAACCCTACCTGCATTGTCTCAATCTCAACGGCATGAACACTGCTGCAAAGCCCAAGATTCTCACTCTCGGCCAGGGCCAGCACGACCTCGCCATGCTCCGGACCACCGTCACGAGCGGCTACCGCGGCCCTATCGGAATCCTCGACCACCAGAGCC
>JAAZXD010000451.1:2393-2643 GCA_014240355.1 Roseibacillus sp.
GAAGTTCTTCTGGACAACCTGACCGGGCTTGCGTGGCTCACCAGGGAACTGGCTACGCCAAGATCGGGAGGATCGAAACCGACACCTCAAGCCAAGCCCGTGACAAAATGAAGATCCCTCCGTTACGCTGCATCCCAGCCCAGTCTCTACAACTGCGGTCTAGTTGGGATCATCATCAGGATCCCGGGTCCAGACCACGCTGCTTCCTTCCTCCAGAGTCTTGACCTTGCCGCTACCTGTTATGATATCG
>JAAZXD010000452.1 GCA_014240355.1 Roseibacillus sp.
CACTGACCGTTGCCTCGGTCGAGCAGCGCTACTACGAGGTCCGGCACCGCTCCAAGCTCGAGGTTCTCTCCCGCATCATCGACACCGAGGAGCCCCGTCTTGCGCTCGTCTTCTGTAACACCAAGCGCAGCGTCGACGAGTGTACCGAAGCACTCCTCGCACGCGGCTACTCCGCCGACCGACTGCATGGTGACATTACGCAGCAGCTCCGCGAGCGCACCTTGCGACGATTCCGCGAAGGGAAAGTGGAACTTCTTGTCGCCACTGATGTCGCGGCCCGCGGTCTCGACATTGACGACATCGACATCGTCTTCAACTACGACCTCCCCCAGGACCCCGAGGACTACGTCCACCGCATCGGGCGCACCGGACGGGCGGGGCGGACCGGGCGCGCGATTTCCTTCGTCTTCGGCCGTGACATCTACCGCCTCCAAAACGTGGAGCGCTACATCCGGCAACCGATCGCCCACGCCCGGATCCCCTCCCAGGAAGAAGTCGAAGGAAAGCGCTCCGACGTCATTTTCGAAACTCTCAAGGATCTCCTCGAATCCGGTGCCTACGATCCCCACGGATCCCAGATCGAGCGCCTTCTCGATCAAGGGCACGCCGCTACCGACATCGCCGGCGCCCTCTTCACGCTCGTTCGTGGCGCTACCGGCCGCGAAGGAGAAGAAATCGCAGAGGACCGCCCAAAACACGAACATAGGAAGAGCTTCGATCGCGAAGACCGATCCGGGTCTCCTGACCGGGAGAACGGGAAAAAGAAGGGGAAGAGGGAGCGGATGTCTGCCACTCCCGAACAAGGCATGACTCGCCTCTTCCTTTCGCTGGGAAAATCGCAGGGTGCCCAGCCTGGTGAAATCGCGGGCATGCTCTATCGGGAAGCCGGGCTTCCGGACGGCGCGATCGGCAAGATTGCCCTTTTCCCCCGCCACTCCCTGATCGACATCCGCAGCGAGTTCGCGGAGTCCGCCATCGAGTCCACTCGCCACGCCAAGCTGCGCGGCAAGCCCTTCAAGCTTGCCCACGACCGGAAGTGATTCCAGGCGGCAGCCTCTTCCCGCTTGAGGTTGGGGGTGAATTGAGGGGGTCCTCCAGCCAGGAGATTTGGGACGCCGACGGATCGGCGCGCCGGAGAGCAACCTACCTGAAGCCCCGCGCGATAGCCTCACCCGCGATGCGACCCGTGGTCCACGCCGACTGAAAATTGAACCCGCCGGTGATGCCATCGATATCGAGGACCTCGCCGGCGAAGTAGAGCCCGGGCACGAACGTGCTCTCCATGGTCTTGAGATTCACGTCCTGCAGGCGCACCCCGCCGCAGGTTACGAACTCGTCCTTATTGAGGCTCTTGCCCCGCACCGCAAAGCGTCCCTCCAGCAACTGACCCGCCAGACCACGCTCCTGATCCTTCGTCAGATTTGACCACGAAGTTGCCGCAGTCACTCCGGCGGCGGCGGCGAGGCGCTCCCACAATCTCCGGGGAAAATGATCCAAGGGGCTGCGTGTCAGCACCTTGCGCGCGCCGTTCTCCCGACGCTGTTTCAGGATCATGGCAGCAAAGCCCTCCAGCCCCTTGCCACCCGTCCAGTCCACCCATAGCTCAAATTGGTAGTCCTGTTCCGCGAGTTCCCGTGCCCCCAACGCAGACAATTTCAGAATCGCGGGCCCGCTCAGGCCCCAGTGAGTGACGAGGACCGGTCCTTCCGAGCTGAGCTTTCCGGCTCGCACCGAAGAGTGCCCGACCGAGACGCCCTGCAGCCCTTCGAGCCGCACATCCTCAATGTGAAAGGTAAAGAGCGAAGGTACCGGAGGTTCGAACCCGTGTCCCAGATCGGTGAGCGGCTTCCGGGCGGCCCCGCTCCGGATGCCCCCGGTCGCGATCAAAAGCGCGGCAGCCTCCAATTCCTCGCCGGGGGCCGTTTCCACCCTGAAACCTTCACCCGCCCCGAGGCGCACCGCCTGCACCCCGCACCTCGTCCGCCACCGCACCCCTGCATCGCGCGCCGCTCCGGTCAGGCAGTCGATGATGGTCCGCGAATCGTCAGTGACGGGGAACATGCGCCCATCCTGCTCGGTCTTCAGGCTCACTCCGCGGGACTCGAACCACTCCATGGTCTCACTCGTCTGCCAATGGTGAAAAGGTCCCAGCAGGCTCTTGCGTCCGCGCGGATAGCTCTCGACCAACTCGCCCGGCTCAAAACATGCATGCATCACATTGCATCGTCCTCCGCCCGAAATCTTCACCTTATCCAGTAATTCCGGCCCCTTTTCCAGAATCAAGACATCTTCCATTCCATGGTCTGCACACGTGATCGCGCCAAAAAATCCTGCGGCCCCTCCTCCAATCACGATCACCCTGCTCACCAGGGACAGATTGAAAGATACAAGCGACTAGTATCAAGACCGTATTGCCATTCTTCATCAGCCTCAATTCCTGACGCCACAAACAACAGCTCTTGCTCGCGTCTTGCCCATTGTCGCTTCCCTCTTCAGTCTCCGGGCGTGCAGCCCCCGCACACCCCACCGGTGGGGGGGCACTTTTTGCACGCGCCCGTGTATGTATGTATCAACCCGCATGAAAATTCTTGGGGGGCACCCCATCACGGTGCAGGAAACAGGGTGCGGTGCACGGA
>JAAZXD010000453.1 GCA_014240355.1 Roseibacillus sp.
CACTCTCAATTTACTATAAATTTAATCCGTGTTGCGCGGCCCAGGAAGGTGGTCATTCTCGGTTCCACCGGATCGATTGGGACGAGTGCTCTCAAGGTGGCCCGGAAGATTCCGGAGCACATGGAAGTAGTGGGATTGGCGGCGGGCCGACGGGCCGGGGAACTGGTTGAGCAGGCCCGGGAATTCGGAGTGAAGCATCTTGCCATCGCGGACGAGAGCCTGCGCGAGACGGTGGCCAAATCCGCCCCGGCGGGCAGTGTGGTCCATGCCGGAACGGAAGGACTGCGGGAACTGGCCCGCCTGCCCGAGGCGGACATGGTGCTGGTCTCGATCGTGGGCACGGAAGGTTTACAACCCGCCCTTGATGCCATCGAATCGGGCAAGGATCTCGCGGTGGCGAGCAAGGAGATCCTGGTCATGGCTGGTGAGATCGTGATGGCGGCAGCCGAGCGATCCGGGGTCCGGGTTCTGCCGGTTGACAGCGAACACAACGCGATTTTTCAGTGCCTGGAGGGTAATACGGGTGGAGCGGAGGCGGTGCGGCGCCTGCTTCTGACCGCCTCGGGAGGGCCTTTCCGTACGGCGAGCGCAGAGAGCCTCGCGGATGTGACTCCGGAACAGGCCCTCAACCATCCCACCTGGAAGATGGGTCCCAAGATCACCATCGACTCCGCCACTCTCTTCAACAAGGGGTTGGAGATGATCGAGGCACGGTGGCTCTTCGGAGTTGAAATGGATCGGGTTGAGGTGGTGGTTCATCCGCAGAGTATCGTGCACTCCATGGTTGAATTCGTGGATGGCAGTGTGCTGGCGCAGGTGAGCACCACCGACATGTGTTTTCCGATCCAGTATGCCGTGACCTGGCCGCAACGCGTGCAGCACTCACTCGAGCCCCTCGATTTTGCGGCCCTGGCACGGCTTGACTTCGAGGAACCGCGGGAGGACGTCTTCCCTGCCCTGCGTCTTGCTCGGGAGGCGGGGAAGTGCTGTGGGACGCTGCCGGCCGTGATGAATGCTGCCAACGAGGTGGCGGTGGAGGCTTTTCTCAAGGGCGCGATTTCCTTCCCCCGTATCTGGGGTTTGGTGGAAGAAGTCATGACCGACCACGTGGTGGTGGACTCTCCCTCCCTGGAGGCCCTGCTGGAAGCGGATCTGGAGGCCCGCGCAGGCGCACGGGCGGGAGTGGAACGGGTTGCCGGTTAGGGTGGAGTTGCCCGGCGGGGAATGTCCCGGGTGAATCTTCCGGGATTGCACGTGGCGAAAAAGGAAATTGGCGCTATGGTAAAGGAGTCTAGGAGATGCCGGACCGTTAGCCTGCCAAGGATGGTTTTTCAGTTCTGAACACGATGGTTGCCAGAGATTTTCCGATTCCCCTCCTCCTCGGTATTGTTCTTCTGCTGAGCGCCCCGACCCTGCAGGCCATCATCTTCTTTGACACGGGGGATCCGCAGCACAATCGGGAGACGGCGCCAACCGGGTCGCTAGCCGGTTCCGGATGGCGTTTCCAAGGGGAATACAAGGAGTTTCTCGGAACGATGATCTCGCCCCGGCACTTCATTACCGCGATCCACATCGGAAAGGGGCCGACCACCTTTGTCCAGAAATCCTGGTTCTCCGGGGAGACCGGCGACCGGGTCTATTACATCAACCCCGGCTTCAACAACGGAACCGGTTCCAGGGACGTGCCCGGGACGGATCTGCGTATCTTCGAGGTCTATGGTGAATTCCCGGCCTACGCACCACTTTACACCGGGTCCAACGAGGCTGGCAGACAGGTTGTCATGATGGGCCGGGGGTATCCGCGGGGGGCGGAAGTGACCAGGTTGAACCAGACGCGGGGATGGCGTTTGGGTCCTGGCGACATGCGGGTGCGCTGGGGAACGAACACCATTGACGGGTTTAGCGATGCGGGAGTGAAGGGGCCCATGATGGTGACCGACTTCGACGATGTGGCGGGTAGCGATGAATGTCAGGCGACTTTCGGTGATTCTGGCGGAGCGGCCTTCATCAGGCGGGCTGGCAGGTGGAGGTTGGCCGGGATTCTCTTCTCAGCGGAGTCCGGTTACGACACCAACTCGGTCTGTGGAGACGAGTCCGAATTTTTTGCGGCCATGTTTGACGGGGCGGGTTTTTATCTGGGTGAAGACAATGACGCCTGTGACGACTGGACCCTGATCACGGCCGCCAACGATCTGGACGAGAGCCGGACATACGTGAGCCGCATCAGCGCTAATGCAGCCGCCATCCAGGCCATTATCCAGCCGGGGTTCGACGATGCCCTCAAGACGCCTCTCCAGCGCTTCGATGACTGGATGACCGGATTTGGTGTGCCGGGCGGGACGGCCCCGGATGTCGATTCCGAGTCCGACAGCTGGCCCAATGCGGTGGAGTACCTTGCGGCTCTCGATCCTTCCGCAGTGGATGAGCCACTGCGCCCTTTCTCGCTTAAGAGGCAACAGGGCAAGATTCGCTTCACGGTGCGGATTCGCCTCGATGCGGCGGCGCGCGGACTGAACTGGGAGATCCAGGGCGCGGATGATCTGGAGAGCGCGAATTACAGCGCGGTGACCGGTCTGACCCGGGTAGGGCAGGTTCGTTCGTTGAGCGAGGGCGTGGAGACTATCGAG
>JAAZXD010000454.1 GCA_014240355.1 Roseibacillus sp.
TGCTACAGTCAATGTTGGCCTGGGAATCTTATGGAAAACCGTGCTACAGTCAATGCTGGCCTGGGGATCTTCTGGAAAACCGTTCTGTCAGGTGGAGGCCGCGTTAGCTCAATAGCTCCTGCGGAGGTGACTGGGCAGGATGTTGAGTTGTTCGCGGTACTTTGCCACGGTGCGGCGGGCCACCTTGATCCCCTGCTGGGAGAGGATTTTCTGGATGGCAGAATCGGAAAGAGGTTTTTGCCGGTCCTCGGCATGAACAATGGATTGAAGGGTCTCCCGAACCCCCTCGTTGGAGACGGCATGTCCCTCCGAGGTCTTATAGCCGGTGGCGAAGAATCGGCGCAATTCAATCACGCCATGGGGAGTGCGGGCGTGCTTGCCAGCCACCGCTCGCGAGACGGTAGCGGGGTGCACCTCGATGGCTTCTGCAACCTCGTTCATGGTGAGGGGTTTCAGACTGCGCGGGCCGTTCTCAAGGAACTCGATCTGATGTCTGATGATCTCCTCGGAGATGGCGAGGATGGTCGCCTGGCGCTGGTCGAGGGCTTTGATGAGGGTGCGGCCTTCGCGAAGCTGATTACGCAGATAGGTGCGAAGCTTGCGGTCGGGGCTGGTGGCCACCAGATCCTTGTATGTGTCGCTCAGTCGGAGACGGGGCAGGTATTCGTTGGTGAGCATTGCGATCCACTCGCCCTCGCCGTCTTTCTCCAATGAGACATCAGGGATGATGTAGGGGTTGCTGGAAGGATCGAAGGAGGTTCCCGGAGCGGGATCAAGTTGAGCGATATGGGTAGCGGCCTCTACCACCTCCTCGACACTCACGTTGAGTTCGCGTGCTATTTTCGGATAGTGTTTGCGTGCCAGTTCATTGAGATGGTTCTCGACGATACGGAATTCCAGCGAGGCCAACCGGTTGGAGCGATGCAACTGTACGAGCAGGGATTCCTGGAGGTCATCCACCGCGATTCCCGGTGGATCGAAGCTCTGAAGGATAGTCTTCGCGCGTTCCAGGTCGTCGACCGGAATGCCCAGACGGCGACCGACTTCTGCAAGGGGTTCATCGAAATAGCCTCGTTCGTCCATGTTGCCGATGAGAGCCAGCGCAGCGACCCGCAATTCATCGGGGAGGGCGGACAGATTGAGTTGGTCGGCCAGATGCTGCTGGAAGGTTTCCGGACCTACGATGGAGTTGTAGAGGTGTTCCCGGCGCTCTTCGTCTTCTCGGCTGGATCCGTTGGCACGCCGCTCCGTGATGGCAAGTTCGCGGAGATCATCGTCAGGTGACTCTACCAGTTCGTCGGGGTCCGCCTCCTTCCGGTCGAGGTCGTCGAGGGAGAGGGTGGACAGTTCGTGCTCCAGGACCGGGTTGGTCTCAAGAAACTGGCGCAGTAACTGTTGCAGCTCCAGGGTGTTCGACTGCAGAATTTCCAGACTCTGGCGCATCTGAGGCGCGAGAGTCTGAGTCTGGCTGACGGTCTGGGTGAGAGCTGGCCCGGGCATTACAAGTTGAACTGCAACAACACCATGGCACTTCTTTTCTGAGACGCCAGCGTTTTTGAAGCAGTATCCATGCCAATTCCGACAGGATCATTCGGTTCCTTTCAGGGTGGAGCTCATCAGGGCCATTGAAGTTGGATCGGAGTTCCTTTCTTGAGTGGCAGATTCGCGAACGGAGTTGCGATTGATGGTGGATCTGAGAATCCTTGGAATCGGCAATCTAGCAACCACCACCTCAGTGGCAGTGTCGATCGTTCTAACTTCGAGTTCACTGGTGCGATAGTTGGCAGGAGTGCCCCTTTGAAGGGGAGGCGTGGAATTCGGCGGTGTCAGGAGTCACTATGAACGGGGGCTATCCCGGTTTCGGGCTGTTTAGTTGGTTGATTGTGAGGTAGTAAGAATATATTCAGAGGCTTTTGCGGGATCGGACTTGCCAATGCTGCGGAGCTTCTATTGACTCGCTTATGGCGGATTTGACTTTGGGACTGTCCTTTGACGACGTCCTTCTGGTGCCCAAGAAGAGTGGGGTTTTGCCCACTGAAGCACGGCTGGACACGGCGCTCACCGAGGAGATCCCGCTCAAGATCCCCGTGATTTCCGCGGCCATGGACACGGTTTCGGAGTCAGAACTTGCGGTGTCTCTAGCTCGGGAAGGAGGGATGGCGGTTCTTCACCGGGCCTGTTCTGTGGAGGAGGAGGCGGAGATGGTTTCCCGGGTTAAGCGCTCGGAAAGCGCGGTTATCCAGAAACCAATGACGGTGAGGAGTGATACCACCATCGCGGATCTCAAGAGCATCATGGGGGAGCAGGGTTTCTCTGGATTTCCGGTGGTCGATGGGGAGGGCGTTTTGGTCGGAATGGTGACGGGTCGGGATATTCGCCATTTTGCCGACGACGCGGCCAAGGTGGGAGATGTCATGACCTGTGAGGACAAACTTGTCACGGGAGCCCCCGACACCACTCCCGAGGCAGCCCGCCGGATTCTCTATGAGCACCGCATTGAGAAACTGCCTCTCGTTGACGCCGAGGGTCGGTTGGCGGGTTTAATCACCGGGGGCGATATTGAAAAACAGATCACTTTTGTGGATGCGGCCAAGGACCCGAATGGCCA
>JAAZXD010000455.1:0-1311 GCA_014240355.1 Roseibacillus sp.
AGGTGCTGGATGTAGTCGACTCTTACGCGCGACGGGGGGGACGGGATCAAGGCATGGTGCTTCTGAACAGTGAAGGTCAGTTGATCCGGATCGGTGGCAGGGGAAGAACCCGGACCCTGTCTGATGGGCGTCGATATCTTGTGCCCAACGAGAGCGGCAGACTGGAGGGGACACAGGTTCTCGAGAAGGATGCATCCGGTCGGGAACAGGTTTACACCTATGCGGTTCCCCCGGAAGAGGGGATAGTGAGCAGTCTTGGCTGGCTGGCGGTCCACACTGCGGAGGCGGACACCCTGCTCGCTCCGGTCCGACAGTTGCGGAACAATGTCATTCTGGCTGCCGCAATGGCAACCATTCTGGGAGTGGCGGTAATGCTCTGGGTTGTTTTTCCTGTCTCCCGGAGGATGAAGAGGTTGGTGGAAGCCACCAAGCAAATCGGGAAGGGAACGACCGAGGCGCCCATCTCGGTGGCCGGGCGCGATGAGCTATCCGAGCTCAGCCACGAGTTCAATCAGATGAGGGCTCGGCTGGGGGAGGCGCAGAAAAAACTGAGGGAGGCCATGGAGCGGGCCAAGGAGGCCAGCAAGGCGAAGGGTGATTTCCTTGCCAACATGAGCCATGAAATACGCACCCCCATGAACGCCATCATGGGGATCACGGAGCTGACTTTGGGAACGAATCTCACCGAGGAGCAACGCCATTACCAGATTCTTGTGGAGCAGTCGGCCCAGGCACTCCTCATGCTGCTGAACGACATTCTCGATTACTCCAAGATCGAGGCGGGCAAACTGGAACTGGAGCGTCGGGAGTTTGATCTGCGTGGCTCAGTGGGCGACATGCTCCATACTCTTTTTCCCCGTGCGGCCGAGAAGGATCTGGAGTTGGCCTTCCGGGTGGATCCTGCGGTTCCCAGGATTCTGGCAGGCGATCTGACCCGGTTGCGTCAGGTGGTTGTCAACCTGGTGGGTAATGCTCTGAAGTTCACCGACCAGGGGGAGGTTCTGGTGAGTGTGGAGGCTGGGAAGAAACTGGATGGGCAGATCGAACTTCTGTTCAAGGTGAGGGATACGGGGGTCGGAGTGCGGGCTGACCGGACGGAAACGATCTTCGAGATGTTTGAACAGGCTGACAGTTCCACTACGAGGGAATTTGGAGGTTCTGGACTGGGATTGGCTATCTCGAGGCGCATCGTGAAGAAGATGGGAGGCGAGATCTGGGTGGAGAGCGTGGAGGGAGAGGGCAGCACCTTTTATTTCACGGGAATCTTTGATGTGGGGGCGACGGAGAAGAGCAGCGAGGCCGACATCCTGC
>JAAZXD010000455.1:1321-2605 GCA_014240355.1 Roseibacillus sp.
ACGGGAATCTTTGATGTGGGGGCGACGGAGAAGAGCAGCGAGGCCGACATCCTGCGGTCGCTGGATGGACTCCCCGTCCTGGTGGTCGAAGACAATACAACCCAACGGGAGATCGTGGGCGAAATGCTCAACAACTGGCGAATGACCGGCATCCTCTGTCCGGATGCGGAAAGCGCCCTGGCCAAGCTGGAGGAGCTGGAGAGGGAAGGACAGGAGGTGAAACTGGGGATCATCGATCGCGCCATGCCGGGTACGGATGGACTTCAGCTGGCGAGGCGCATCCGGGGACAGTCGCGTTGGTCTGACCTGCCAATGATCCTGCTCGGCTCAGTGAGCGAGGGCACCCCGGACCGGGAGATCGGTGAACTGGGAATTATGAAGGTCGTGAACAAGCCGATCAAGCACTCGATGTTGCTCGATGCCATCATGCTCACCATGGGAATGGGGAACAGATTGCCGCGGCTGAGGGATGGCGAGGCCGGGGAGCATCAGAGCGGGGTGGCTCCGATGGAAATTCTCCTGGCGGAGGACGGGAAGGTCAATCAACTGGTCGCGGTTCGCCTGCTTGAAAGGCGGGGACACCGGGTCACGGTGGTCGAGAACGGACTGGAAGCGGTGGACCGTGCAAGAAAGGAGGACTTCGACGTGATCCTGATGGACATACAGATGCCGCTGATGAGTGGATTCGAGGCCTCCCAGGAAATCCGGGCACGGGAACAGAAGACGGGTGGGCACGTTCCCATCATCGCCATGACTGCGTATGCCATGCCCGGGGACAGCGAGGAGTGCCTGAACGCCGGAATGGACGATTACATCTCCAAACCTATCGAATCGGACGAATTCTACGGGGTGGTGGAGCGCTTTGGATCTGGAACCGCGGCCGTGGGCGAGCCCATCGGGGTGGAGGTGGTTTCCGAGTCCGAAACGGAAGAGATACAGTGCGACGGGAAGGAACCGGATGAGAAGGTCTTTGATCCGGACGGGTTTCGAAGTCGTATCGGGGATGAGTTGTTGATGTGTGAACTCATCCGCATTTTCGAGGAAGAATCGGGAGCAATGCGGGAGAGTCTCATGGAGGCCGAGCGGAAGGGTGATGCCGGGGCTCTGCACGAAGCAGCCCACCGCCTGAAGGGCCTGGTGGGGAACTACTGCGCCAGTCGCACATGGGATTGCGTGACGGAACTGGATGAACGGGTTGCCGCGGGTGACCTCGTGGCGGCGAGCGAACTGGTGTTCGCGTTCGAACGGGAGCTCAGATTCCTGGAAGATGCCCTGCGGGAGTTC
>JAAZXD010000456.1 GCA_014240355.1 Roseibacillus sp.
GTCAGACGCCAGCCAGTCCAGCAGTTCCGGATGAGATGGTCGATCACCGTTAAAACCGAAGTTGTCGACTGTGCGAACGATGCCCCGCCCGAAGAGATGCTGCCAGATACGGTTCGCCATCACTCGCCAGGTGAGCGGGTTTTCCGTAGACGCAATCCAGTCCGCCAAGGCAAGACGAGCGCTCAACTCGGTCCGCGAAAACTTTGCGGGGATCCCGCGAAGCACGACGGGGACACCCGCCACAACCGCTTCGCCGGGACTGTTCACATCTCCGCGCTCCAGGATCCGGGTGACCTTGCGCTGCGACTCGGGAAGAGTGCCGAGGGCGCGGATGCCGGAGCCCTTGGGAATCTTGGGCGCCTTCCGGGCCCTGGGTGGAAACAATTTCGGAGCTCCCAGTGCGTCTCCCTCGAGGGAGACGAAGGCATCGGCGGTGTTGTTGAAGACCGAGAGCAACGAGTAATAGTCCCCGGCGGTGAAGGGATCGGTCTTGTGGTCGTGGCACCGGGCGCACCCGATCGTTTGTCCGAGAAACACGCTGGAGACAGTCGAGAGAATCCCGTCGAGCTGATCAAGACGATAGGCCTTCAACTCCGCCGCACCGATGTTGGCTTCGTTGGACGGCCCGGTGCGGCAAAACCCGGTCGCGATCCATGCGTTCGCATCCCGGGGCGCAAGAAGATCCCCCGCAATCTGCTCGCGGATAAAGCGGCCGTATGGTTTGTCCTGGTTGAAGCTCGCGATCACGTAGTCACGATAGCGCCAGGCGTGGGGCCGATGAGTGTCCTGGTGCAGCCCGCTGCTATCGGCGTAGCGGGCAAGGTCCAACCAGTGGCGAGCCCATCGTTCACCAAATCCCGGACGTGCGAGCAGGTCATCCACCACCGAGGCGTAGCGCTCCGGTGAAGAATCCGCTCGAAAGGTGGAGAGCTCGGCCGGGCTCGGGGGCAATCCGGTGAGGAGAAGATGGACCCGCCGGAGAAGGCGATCGGGCGCGGCGCGCGGTGCGGGGCTCAACCTGTGGGTGGACAGATCACGCATGACGAGCCTGTCGATACTCGATCCGCTTTCGGCGCGGAGCGGTTGGAAGGCCCAGTGTCCACCCTCGTCCGCGGAGGACGTCGAGAGGAGGGCCACGGTGGCCCGCATCACGAGAGGGAGGGGGTTCATGATCGATCTGGGTTCAGCAAAAAAGTGCCCAAACTGAAGTCGTCCAAATGGTAGCGAGGCCGATCTTCAAAGTCGAACACCGAAGAGAACCCAAGGGATTGAGCAATCCTGGACCGTGCGCCTGCCACCCGGAGCGGGTCGAATGAGCCCTGTTCAATCCCTGGCCATACTCTCGTTTTCTCCTTTGACCGAAAGTTAGGGACGGGCAAGGATCGCAGCATGCCCATGCAAGTCCGTTTCTCGACTCTCACTTTCACTTTCTCCCTTCTCACCGGATTGAGCGCCTTGGCAGTCGAGAATTGGACGGGCTTTCGCGGTCCGGGGGCACAGGGAAATGCAGAAGCCAGGAACCTGCCCACCGAGTGGAGCGAACAGGAGAACGTTGCCTGGAAAACACCCGTCGAAGGCAAAGCCTGGTCATCGCCAGTGGTCTGGGGAAACCGTATCTGGATAACCAACGCCAATCCAAAAGGAACCGAGCTCTCGGTGGTCTGCCTCGACAAGTCCAACGGAAAGGTTCTCTACGACAAGCTCCTCTGGAAAGTGGAGAAACCCCAATTCTGCCACGCCTTCAATTCGTACGCCTCTCCCACCCCGGTCCTTGAGGACGGCCTCGTCTATCTCACCTTCGGGTCTCCCTATACGGCCTGTCTCAAGGCTTCGGATGGCGAGGTGATCTGGAAGCGCACCGACTTCACCTGCGATCACTTCCGCGGTGCCGGCTCCTCGCCCATTCTCTACAAGGATTTCCTCATCCTCAACTTTGACGGCGCGGACCATCAGTTCGTGGTGGCCATGGATAAGAAAACCGGGAAAACCATCTGGAACACGTCCCGCAGTGTCGACTACCGCGATCTCGACGCCAACGGAAAGCCCAAGCGGGGCGGCGACATGCGCAAGGCCTACGGCACCCCTCTCATCGTGAAGACCGCGGAGGGCAGGGACCTGCTCGTAAGCGCCGGGGCGATGGCCCTCTACGGCTACGAACCCATGACCGGGAAGGAACTCTGGCGGGTGGAAACGATTGGCACCCATTCCACCTCCTGTCGTCCGGTCACCGGCCACGGGCTGGTCTACGCCACCATGGGCTTCAGCAAGGGCCTCCTCCTCGCCGTGCGCCCCGACGGAAAGGGCCACGTCAGCAAGAGTCACGTCGCATGGCAGTATAACAAAGCCGCTCCCAAGAAACCATCCGTCCTCCTGCACGGGGATCTTCTCTTCATGATCGACGATGGCGGAGTTGCGGCCTGCCTGGATGCCAAAACCGGCGGGGAAATCTGGAAGGAACGCATCGGCGGGAACTTCTCGGCCTCCCCCATCCTTGTTGACGGCAGGATCTACCTCTTCGACGAAAACGGCAGGGGAACCGTCATTGCCGCCGAAAGGACCTTCAAGGTGATCTCCTCCAACGAACTGGAAGCCGGATGCATGGG
>JAAZXD010000457.1 GCA_014240355.1 Roseibacillus sp.
GGCCAGCTTCCAGCCTCCCACCCCGGAAAACAACAAGAAGCCCGACAACAACCACCCCGGCTTCTTCCGCCCCCGCTTTTCCAACGGGCAGCTCTTCACCCGCTGGGGATTCAGTTCCCAACCGCCACGGGGCATCGCCGGGATCGACTGTACCAACGGGGCAATTCTCTGGACTGACGAGAGCAATATCGGAGACCACCGTCTCCTTAACGTCCCGCTCGGGGATCCCGTGCCCAGCGATGGTCTCCTCTATTATCTTGAGTGGAGCTCGCCCAATGATGTCAACCAGGGGCCTGGTCGCCAACTGAACCTGGTCTGCTTCGATCCCGGGGCCGGCAGCACGACATGGCGAGCATCCATTGCCGTTGCAGGCCGCGAATCTGACCTCACTGCCAGCCTCGAACGCAGTCAACCGGCATTCGCGGTCTATGGCAACAGCGTCACCATCGCCCAAGGCGCGGTCTACAGCAGCTCCAACTGCGGCCTCGTGGCGCGCTCCGATATCCGCGACGGCCGGACCGACTGGGTCTACCAATACACTCCCATCCCTCCGGCCGAACGGAGCGTGCTGAATCATGGATCCCCGCCTCTCCTGGCCGGGGAAAAGGTGATCTGCATGCCCAGGGATGCCCGGCGTGTTTTCGCCCTCGACCAACGCACCGGACGCCTCCTCTGGGAAAACACCCTTGTCCTGGGAGTGCAATTGGTCGGCGTGATGGAAGACCTCCTCATCGTCCGGGGACGGTCCCTCGTAGCCGGTCTGGATCTGAACACCGGGGAAGCACGCTGGTACCGGCCCGCCACCCATGTGATTGGCCGCCTCGCTGTGTTTGACGGCTCGGTCTATCTCGCCCAGCTCGACGGGCTGCATCGTCTCAACGCCGGGACCGGCCGGATCCTGGAAAGCCGTCCCTGGAATCTCTCCAACGAGAAACCGCAGGCCTTTGCCCTGCATGGTCGCGATCTCTTCCTCGTCACTGACAAGCCCGCGGAGGCGACTGGGCGCCGGGTCAACTCGCCCCTCAACGCCTCGCTACCCGCCGGACGTAATCCACTCGAGCCGCCGCTGAACCGTGCCTGGTCGCTCCCACGCAACAACGCGCGGATTTCCCTCCCGCCTTCCGGTTCCCCGCTGGAGGGCAGCGCCTTTGTCCTTTCCGGTGGAATTCTCGAGCGGATCGACCTGAGCGCCCGGGGCCGCATCCACTGGCAGCGGTTCATCGATGGCCCGAACCCCCAGATCCAGGTCATCGGCAACACCGTGCTTGCCATCGACTATTCGGTTGGCAAGGCCCCCGGGCTGGTCAATCGACTCGTTGCCTTCGATGCCGCTACCGGACGAACCCTCTGGGAACACGCCATCGATGCCCCGGTAAGCTCAACCCTCAACTGCGGGAACACCCAGGTTTTCCACGATTCTGTCGGACGGGTGGTCGCCGTTGACCTGCGCACCGGCACCCGCGCCTGGCAACGCAACTTCGGTAACGGATTCCAGATGCGCCTCGCCACCGACGGCACCAGACTTCACATCTTCTTCGTCTCCCGCCTGCGCTCCGCCAACCATGTCGTGGTGGACCCGCCTACGGGCTCCACCCTCAGCAACAGCAAGATCGGCGTCAAGACCTCTGCCGATGCCCGCAATGCCAAACCGGTCGCGGGCGGCTACTACGAAGTGGCCATCACCCCGGTCAAGACCCGCTACCTGCGATTCACCGCCCTGTCCGATATCGGTGGGCGCGGCTGGGCTTCTATCGCAGAATTGCAGGTAGGGGGTGAAAACGGGGACAACCTCCCCCGTCAAGGGTGGTCGGCCACCGCAAGCAATTCCGAGACCAAGGCGCGCTACGATACCAGGCCCCAATGCGTTATCGACGACGATCCCGTCACCTGGTGGCACTCGCAGTGGATCGACAGCATTCCCCAGCATCCGCATTCCGTCACCCTTGACATGAAAAACGAGAAGACCATCAGCGCTATTCGTTACCTGCCCGCTGTCATCGTGAACAACAACGGCATGATCGGAGAATACGAGCTTCACGTCAGCAACGACGGCCAGAACTGGGGAAACCCGGTAGGCGAAGGGTTCATGGTCAATCAGACCCGGGTCGACCACGTCTACGCCTCAGATAAGTCGATTGTCTTTGAAAGCCGGACCACCCCGAATCAGCCGCTCAATGTCTATCGTTATAAACTGGATGGCAGCCCTGCCATCCTGGTGCGCCGGAACTCCCATGTCCTCTACATGAAGGAGCCCTACTTCATGATCCACGAAGGGGATAAACTTGTGGTCTGTCATTTCGATGATCCCGCCTATCGGTTCGAACTGGGCCTCCACTCCCAGTTTGACCTCTCTGCCCTCTCTCTTGAAAACAACCGCCTGATTCTGGGCCGCAAGAGTGTCCTCGTTGCCGATCTCGGGCAGAAGCGCTTCATCGTTGCCCCGGGGGATCCAAACCAGGTTTACAACAAGGATGGCGCCCTTGTCCGGGAAGGAGAGCACGGTCTCCTCAAGGGGAAGGTCAAGATTCAGTTCAGCAAGGCGTGCGCGGAAGGCATCGACATCCTTGAACCGGGCGATTTTAACATATTCGTTGCTCATGCG
>JAAZXD010000458.1 GCA_014240355.1 Roseibacillus sp.
AGGCGGCGGTTATGTCTCTTGTCACTGGCGAAGACAAGCATGTCCTCTACCGCCACGTATCGGATATGGGTCCGGCGCAGGGTCGCTGTTTTTTGGGCATGGGATTTTGCCTGTGGATCATCAGGAGGGGCAAGCGAAAGGGAGGGGACGGCGTCGATAATGATCACGTCCTCTACAAAGGTGGTGCCGTATTGGTCGGCGATTTCGAGGGCGGTATCGCTGTCCCGGACGTAATCCACAAATTCGATGGTGAGTGCGCCACGGGCCAGGCGCTTATACTCCTCCAGCATGGCGTGGAGGCGGGAATAGTGAGCGGAGTTCCTTCGCACCGCGGCGATGAGGCGGACGGGACGGGTCCGGGCATCGAGCAGATCGGAGGTCAGGAGTTTTTGCGTCTGGTTCGAAAGGCTGAACTCATTATTCTGGCTCAGATCCCAGGCTGTATGATGGCTGCCGGAGAGATAGTTGAGCGAGAACAACAGGATGATGGCAAAGAGGAGCTGGACGGCCATGATGCCGCTGGCAGAGTTCCTGCCTGTCGACTTGTCCGCCTGCCCGTGTCGGGGCCCCTGTTTGTCTCGCATTTCTTCAACCATGGCAGGGTCCGGGACTAGCTTCTCCATCGACGATGATTGAGAACATGATGAGTGAGGAAGAGGAAGAAGATCGCGGCGGTGAGGTAGTAGACGATGGCGCGGCTATCGATCAGGCCCTTGGAGAAGTAGCGGAGATGTTCGCTGGAAGAAATGTAATGAAAGAGCGACGCGGCAGGGAACCGGTCGCCGTAGATGACGGTGATGTAACCGAGGAAGTAATGAATGAAGAGGAGGCCCACTGTGACTACTCCTGCAATGATCTGGCTGGAGGTGAGAGATGAGGCGAAGCTGCCAATCGCGATGAAGAGGCTGCCCATCAGGAAGATCAGGGAAAAGGCTCCCAGCAGCGATCCGGTGCTGAAGGGTGGAGGCACATCGGTGAGAATGCTGAACACCTGGAACTGAATGAAGGCGGGAATCCAGAGGATGAGGTAAAAGCACAGTGTCGCTAGATACTTGCCTAGAACGAGTTGCCAGGTCTGGATCGGGGCGGTGAGGAGGGTTTCCAGGGTGCCCACCCGTTCTTCCTCCGCAAAGAGTCGCATGGTGATGAGCGGAAAAATGACAAGAAAGTAGAACCAGAACTGGGGCATGTGGAAGACAATGTAGACCAGGCTTTCCGGGATCGGAGCATCCTGCAGCGCTTTCATTGCGCCGGACATGGACCAGCCCTGCATTACGGTCACAAAGGTGAGAACGATCCAGCCGAAGGGACTCAGGAAGAAGCCGCGCAACTCCTTGCGGAGGAGGATAAGGAGGTTTGTCATGTCAATCCTTGCGCGTCAGTTCGACGAATACATCCTCCAGGGTGGCGTCATGCCGATGGAGGCTGCGAAGTGGCCAGTCCTCGTCCCGGGCCAGTCTGGCGAGGCGTTCGCGGGTATCGGTTCCGGATTCCACCAGGACGGAGAACTCTTCCCAGTCGTCCCGGCTGCGCTCGTAGATCACTTTCCTGACGTGGTCGAGGGAGGTCATCCTTTCCCGGGCCTTCTCCGGGTCGGCCTTCACCTCGATGGAAATGCGACCGGCCGCCCGCATGGTGGAAACCAGGTGGGATGGGGTGTCGGAAGCCAGAATCTTCCCCCCGTTGATGATCACGATCTTGTCACAGATCATTTCTACCTCGGTGAGGATATGGGTGGAGAGAAGGATGGTATGGGACTTGCCGAGTTGTTTGATAAGATGACGAATGGAGCGGATCTGGTTCGGATCCAATCCATTGGTAGGCTCGTCCAGGATGAGGAGGGGAGGATCGTGGATGAGCGCATCGGCCAGGCCCACGCGCTGGCGGAAGCCCTTGGAGAGAGTCTTGATCATCTTGCGGCGGACCTCCCGGAGTCCGCAGCGTTCAAGCACTTCATCCATGCGGACTTTGAGGGTTTTGCCCTTAAGTCCCTTAATCTGACCGCGGAACTGCAGATATTCACGAACCCGCATGTCCCGATAAAGGGGAACGGATTCCGGAAGGTAGCCAATTTGGCGCCGGGCTTCCACGGAGTGGCGGCCCACGTCCAGGCTGTCGATGGTGGCGGACCCGCTGGTGGGCGGGAGGAAACCGGTGAGCATCCGGATGGTGGTGGTTTTGCCAGCTCCGTTCGGTCCGAGGAAACCGACCACTTCGCCCTGCTCCACTTCGAAGGTGGCTCCGGCCACCGCCAGGTGGCGGCCAAAACGCTTGGTGAGGTTGTCAACCTTGATCATTTTGCATGGGGGGCGAGAACCGGACCGCATGGGCGATTGACTCTCTCAGTAGGTGCCCTTAACTAAAGAGAATTGCTGCCGGCACCAAGGAAGAAAACCCCGTTCGTGCCTCCGCGATTGCTGCCTGTCTGTGCCAAATGAATTCTTCCGTTTCCGCACGCATGAGTGCTGATTTGCTCGAGGCGAATTACGAGCGCTGGCTTGAGGATCCCACCAGTGTTGATCCCGCCTGGTCGGCATTTTTCGAGGGCTTCACACTGGGCGCCGCCCAACTAAGGGAACTGGGAGAGGTGGAGGGCAAGG
>JAAZXD010000459.1 GCA_014240355.1 Roseibacillus sp.
GATCGAGGCCGCCGAAAGCGATATCCCCGGCCTCGTGAAGGCCATCCTCAAGAGGTGCGGGAGGAAGTAGGAACCCTGCCCGCAACGCTTCGTGGATTCGTGGGGGAAGTCTCGTCCGGGAGGGAGCTTCCGGGCTTTTCCATCCCTGCAACCCGGATCTGGTAATTCCCTTGTTTCCATAGCAATCTTGGGCATGCACTCAGCTTTACGGGGCATGAGCCGTGGCCTTGCAGTGGTGGCTCTGTGGCTACTTTTCCTGCCGACCGCGTCGGGGATCATCATCCGCGATGATCTGCCCGATTCCGATTACGTTGTTGCTGACTCGGACTACCCGGCCCTCGTGGATCTCATTGAGAGGGGAGACTGCACGGCCACCCTCGTTCACGAATGCTACCTTCTTACCGTGGCCCACTGTGCGGCCGAAGTGAATGCGGGAAAGGTGCTCCAGGTCAATGGAGTGGCGCATACGGTGGCGGAAGTCATCCTGCACCCCCAGTGGAACCGGAGACGGGACGAGTATGACATCGCCCTTGTGCGCCTGTCGGAGCCAGTGCAGGGAGTCACCCCGCTTCCAATTTACCGGGGACCGGAGGAGACCGGATCACTCATCACGCTCGTTGGCCGGGGCGATAGCGGAACCGGGGTGCGGGGAGAACGTGGGGCCAGCAATGACGGCAAACTGCGCAAGTGCACCAACGTCGTGAGCCAGGTCAACGAGCACTTCATCGAGATCCTCTTCGAGCGTCCCGGGGAGAAAGGAGTAACCGCGCTGGAGGGCGTGGGGGCGGCCGGCGACAGCGGGGGACCGGCCTTCATCGAGGTCGACGGGGTGTCCCATATCGCGGGCCTCAATTCCTGGGGTGACGGTCCGAGGGGGGTGAGGGTTGGCCAGTATGGGGCCTACGATTACCAGACCCGGGTGAGCCAGTACCTCGAGTGGCTGGACAGCGAGGTGGATTTTCCCGATCCCCCCGCGGTGCGGACCGCGCTTTCCATCATGGATCTCAGTCCTGTTTTTCCTGCTCTTGGTTTTCTGGAAGAAATCTCCCTGACCTTCACCACTGCTACCGGCAAGTCCTACGCTGTCGAGCAATCACCCGATCTGGTGAGGTGGCGGGTCCGGCAGTCCGGAATCCAGGGAACGGGTTCTCCGGTGAGGATTATTCTCCCTGCCGAACCGGAGAACTGGCGGGCACGATTCTGGCGGGTCCGGGAGGAGTGAAAGGAAGAGGGTGCCCCCCTGGGCGTTTATCCCAAAAGGGGGCTCCCCAACCCCGCCGTAGCCGTTTGCAGCCTGGGGAATCAGGGCGGGCAACTGATGTGCCCGCTTATTCCGTTTCGAGGGTCTCCCCATCGTCAGTGCGGTCCTCCACCACCTCTAACGGGGCCTCCGGGGGCGGCACCTGCTTGGCCTTCTTAATGATCCGGGCTGCTTCGTCGGGGTTATCGGTCAGTTTGCCCAGGAACTCAGGCAACTCGATTCCGACGTTCCGGGTGAGCTGATGCAACGGGGGTAATGCCCCCACGAGACCAGAGACAAATTCCGCGGTATCATTCTTCCCGTTTTTTCCCTTTCCGCCCGAATCCCACACCGTGACGGAGTCAATCTTGAGATTGGCAATGGCCTTCACCTGTTCCTCGATGAGGGTGGGCAACTGTTCGGTGACAAGGAGCAGGGTGGCGTCATCGGCTCCCCCTCCGGAAGCCTTGACGATGTCCCCGAAGCCCTGGGCCTTGCTCTGCAGGGTGGCGAGGGTTCCCCGGGCCTCGGCCTCCATCACGAACAGGATGCCGTCGGCCTCGCCCTTCTTGAGTCGACGGGTTTGCTCGGCCTCAGCCTCGGCAAGGGTTTCGATCTTGGACTTCTCGATCTCGGCGGGGATCACGATGTTGGCATGCTGGGTGGCTTTCTCCCGCAGGGCACGGGCGCTCTCGGCCTTCTGCTCGGAACCATAAGCCTCCTCCAGGGCCTGAGCGGCCTTGACCTTCTCGGCAGCTCCTGCCAGGCGTTCCGCCTCGGCTTCCCGCTCGCGCCGAGCCGCGTCCGATTGCGCCACCTTGATCTTGGCGACATTCTCCCCCTCGACAGCCGTTGCCTGGGCGGCAGAGACCTCCACGCGCTGCTCCCGTTCGGCGTTATTCTTACCGATCTCACCATCCCGCTCCTGTTGGGCCACACTGATCTTGGCCTCATTGATGGCCCGCGCGGCGGCCTCCTTTCCAAGGGCCTCGATGTAACCGGACTCGTCGGTAACGTCCTGGATATTCACGTTGATCAGGCCCAGGCCGATCTTGGTCAGTTCGACCTCCACCCCAGCGGTGATCTTCTCGATCAGGAGGTCACGGTCGGCGTTGATGGACTCAATGTCCATGGTGGCAATGACCACCCGCATCTGTCCGAAGATGATATCCTGCCCGAGAAGTCGGATCTGGTTGAGGTCGAGCCCCAGCAGACGTTCGGCCGCGTTCTCCATCACGCCCTTCTCAGTGGAGATGCCGACGGTGAAGGTGGAGGGGGTAGTGACCCGGATGTTCTGCTTGGAAAGTGCCCCCTCGAGCTTGATGTCAATGGGGATGGGGGTGAGATCAAGAAACTGG
>JAAZXD010000045.1 GCA_014240355.1 Roseibacillus sp.
GCCACCGACGCACCCCGGGCCAGCACGGTGGGTCTCCTCTTCGACCTGCAGGGCCCCTCCATCCGTACCGGCACCCTGGCCCAGCCCTTCGAACTGAATGAAGGTGACAAGATCGAGTTCCGTCACTCGGGAAGCGATCCGGCCCTGCCCTGTTCCACTACCGTCAACTACACCAGCCTGGTCAGTGACGTGAGCGTGGGCGACACCCTGCTGGTCGACAATGGCTCCATGATCATGAAGATCGAGGGCGTCACCGACGACCGTATCACCTGTGAAGTGCAGACCGCCGGGCAGCTGGGCTCCCGGCGTCACATCAACCTTCCCGGAGTGCGTCTCAATCTCCCGGCTCTCACCGAAAAGGACCGGGCTGATATCAAGGTCGCCACCGAGTGTGGCGCGGACTTCATCGCGGGATCATTCGTGAGGGATGCGGACCACGTCAACGAGTTGCGGGCGCAGATCGAGCGGGAGGGAGGTCATGCACAGCTCATCGCCAAGCTCGAGGACCAGGAAGCCATCAAGCACCTCGACGACATCATTCACGCTTCCGATCTCATCATGGTCGCACGCGGCGACCTCGGGATCGAAGTTCACATCGAGGAGCTTCCCATCATTCAACGCCGCATCGTGAAGCGCTGCCACAATCTTGGACGACGCGTCATCGTGGCCACCCATCTCCTCGAATCCATGATCGAGAGCCCCACGCCAACGCGGGCCGAGGTCACGGACTGTGCCAACGCCGTCTACGAGGAAGCTGACGCCCTGATGGTTTCGGGGGAAACCTCGGTGGGCAAGCACCCGCAACGGTGCCTCGAAATTCTCGACCGGGTGGCCCGCCGCATCGAACGGTCCGGCGGCCTCGGCTACGCCGCCTCGGCAGACCTGCCTACCAGCCGGCAACGGGCCGTGCGAGCTGCTGTCCAGCTGGCAGATTCCATCCAGGACGCCGTCATGGTGGTCTTCACACGGAGCGGCGCAACCGCCAACCAGACCGCTCTCCTCCGGCCACGCTCGCCCATCTACGCCTTTACCCCGAAAAGCAACGTCTGCAGGGGACTCGCGCTCTCCCGCGGAGTCCGTCCCTTCGTGATTCCCTTCCGGGAGATGCCTCGCGATACCATCGCCGAGGCGGTGGCCACCCTCCGCAACCGCCGGGATATTCCGGAAGGCACCCCCCTGGTCATCTTCTCGGACACCTTTCAGATTGACCGTGCAATCGATTCCATCCTCCTCGACCAGGTGTAACCCCGGGCAGACACCTCAAGCCGTCTCTTCCTCTCCCGTGCCGGGAGCTGCCTCTTCCGGTTCCTCCTCACGCCTTGTGAAGTGTACTTGGCCTACCCGTCGACCATCCGTTCCGGTCACCTTCGCTTCGTATCCTTCTATTTCAATAGCCTCACCGGGCTCGGGAAGATGCCCGAGCTGCTGGGTGATGTAGCCTCCCACCGTGGTTACTTCTCCACTCTCCAGTTCGACCGCAGGCACATGATCAGAGAGCTCGTTGAGGGTGATCGCTCCCTCCACGATGAATTCATTGTCATTAACCCGGGTAAAGGCGCTGGTCTCGGAATCAAACTCATCCTGAATATCGCCCACCAGTTCTTCGATCACGTTGTCAAGGAACACCAGTCCGGCGGGATCGCCAAACTCGTCCACCACCATCGCGAGGTGGGCGCGTTCCTTCAGGAAAAAAGTGAGCAGAACATCGAGCGGCATGGTCTCGGGCACAATCTTGAGCTCACGTTTAACACCGTTAAGATCAGGAGCGGACTCGCCTGTGAGGATGAGGAGGTCCTTGATATGGATCAGGCCCACCGCATTGTCGAGGTGGCCCTGCACCAGAGGAAAGCGGGTGTGCTTGGTAGCCGCCGCTCTCTTGAGGTTCTTTTCAAAGGGTTCGTCGAGAGCGAAGAACACAACCTCACTGCGAGGGGTCATCACGTCCTGAACCTTGAGATCGTTCAGCTCAAGGGCATTGATCAGGATTCCACGCTCCGTCTCGGTGACCTCGTCATGTTTCTCGCTCTCTTCCACCAGAATCGCGAGCTCCTCGGGGCTATGGGCGACTTCGCTCTCGGAGACCGGATCGATCTTGAATACCCTTTTGAGAATCCAGTTGGCGGTTCCGTTCAGGATCGCAATGGCCCACTTGAAGGCCACATAGAAACCGTGCAACGGCCGAGCCAGAGCCAGGGTGGTGCCCAGGGGCTTCCGGATCGCAATCGACTTCGGCAACAACTCCCCGATGACAACGTGCAGAAAGGTAAAGGAGATGATCGCAATGATGAACGAAATGGTCGGAACCGCATTCTTCAAAAACTCGGGCAGATCCGGAATACCGTAGAGCGCAGGCCCCACCAAGGCGGCCACGAAGGGCTCCCCGAGAAATCCCAGCGCCAGGGACGCGATCGTAATGCCCAGCTGATTGGCGGAAAGATATCCGTCGAGGTGATCGACCACGTGCTTGGCAGTCTTCGCCCTCCGCGGCTTTTCTTTCAGTTCCCCATCGATCTGGGTGGGACGCACCTTGACGATGGCAAACTCCGACGCCACGAAGAAGGCATTCAGGAGCAGGAAGAAGACGATCCCTGCAATCAACAACAATGCCTCGGGCAGAGAGGGAAACTCATGAGGCACATTTGCCGACCCGCTGGCCAACGTTATCAACAATCCGTCCATTCCGGTCAGAGCTTCTCGAATACGCCCTGATCACGCTTCTCGAGCACCGTGAACCCGGCCCTTTTCGCATCAGTGGCCGAGAACGGTTTCGCGACCCGGGGCGAATTAACCGAACTGATTATCTTACGGACCGGGTTCCTGCAAAGGGGGCAGTTCTCCAGGGGAGGGCGGTCGATCGGTCGTCTCAGTTCAAATCCCCGGGCACAGCGGACACAACTTCGATCCGGGTCGTCGGGGTTTTCAGAAAGATACTCGTAAAGTGGCATCTGGGATGCGGCTGGCAGGGAGATTCGTTGCCACCGCTATTCGAGCTTTGGAAGCTATGCTACCAGCTCGATTTTGTCACGCCGGGAATAAGTCCGGCGGAGGCCATTTCGCGAAAAGTGATGCGGGAGAGCCTGAATCGGCGCAGATAGGCCCTCCGGCGCCCGGTCACCTCACAACGGTTCACCACCCGTGTGGGGCTCGCGTCGCGCGGCAGCATGCTCAGACCGACGTAGTCCTTCTCCTTCTTCAGCTTCTGCCGGAGTTCCTTGAACTTCTTAACAGTCCGCTGTTTGCGCTTGTTTCGCTCGATCCAGCACTTCTTGGCCATGGGGATGCGTCTCTTACGCGGAATCCCATCCGATTCAAGGGTTTTTTGCTCAACGGGGTCAAATTGGGCTCAGAACAGGACCCTTGACCCACATCCCGGGCAGGCCGTCTCCACGGCGCATGCCAGCGGGGCGCGATCACTTCCCCGCACTCGTACTTGCAACGAAGCAGTGGAACCTTACTTCTAGCTCCATGAGCGATACCCGCATTGAACGCGATTCCATGGGTGAAATGCCGGTCCCGGCTGAAGCCCTCTTTGGCGCCTCCACCCAGCGCGCCGTGCTGAACTTTCCAGTCTCACACGAATCGGTCGAGTCGGGAATGGTGCGTGCCTTCGGGCTCATCAAGTGGGCCGCGGCCCGCGTGAACGGCGAACTGGGGCACATCCCCACCGAAAAGACCGCCCTGATCGAGCAGGCCGCCCGCGAAGTCTACGAAGGAAAACTGGACGAACACTTCCCGGTCGACGTCTACCAGACTGGTTCGGGAACCTCGACCAACATGAACGCCAACGAGGTGATCGCCAACCGCTGTGCACAGCTTGCCGGGGTGGCAATCGACGCCGGCCGGGACGAAAAGCCGGTCCACCCCAACGATCATGTCAATCAGGGACAGTCCTCCAACGACACCTTCCCTACCGCAATGCACATTGCCGCCGGGGTGACCCTGAAGGAAAACCTCGTGCCCTCCCTCGAAGCACTGCGCGACAGCCTGCAGGTCAAGGCGGAGGAATTCCATGGGGTGCTCAAGATCGGGCGCACGCACCTCATGGACGCCACCCCCGTGCGCCTCGGCCAGGAGTTCGGTGGCTACGCGATGCAGATGACCCGCGCCGTTGATCGAGCCCACAAGGCTCTCAAGGCCGTCCACGAACTGGCTCTCGGAGGAACAGCGGTTGGCACGGGCCTGAACTGCCACCCTGACTTCCCTCCCCGGGCCATCGCCTTCATCTCCGAGAAGACCGGGATCGAGTTCCGCGAAGCCGAGAACCACTTTGAAGCCCAGTCCGGCAAGGACGCCCTCGTGGAATGCCACGGCCAGCTCAATACCATCGCCACCAGTCTCTACAAGATCGCCAATGACGTCCGCTTGCTCGGATCCGGTCCCCGCTGTGCGATTGGCGAGCTCTCCCTGCCCGCTACCCAGCCCGGTTCCTCCATCATGCCGGGCAAGGTGAACCCGGTCATGAGCGAGGCGGTCACCATGGTGGCTGCCCGGGTCTTCGGCAACCACTCTACCGTGACCTGGTGCGGCGCCAATGGGCACTTCCAACTGAATGTCATGATGCCACTGATGGCCAAGTGTATTCTGGAAAGCATCCGCCTCCTCGCCAATGTCAGCGATATCTTCCGCAGGAACTGCGTGGAAGGGATCGAGGCCCGGGTCGAACGCTGCAACGAACTGATCGAGTACTCGCTTTCGATGGTGACCTCCCTTGCCCCCGTCATCGGCTATGATCAGGCCAGCATAATTGCCAAGGAATCGGTGGAATCCGGCCGGACCGTGCGCGAGTTGTGTGCGGACCGCCTGGAGGAACTGGGCCTCACCGCGAAGCAACTCAGCGAGGCTCTCGATGCCGCCAGCATGACCGGAGAGTGATCTCCCACAGTCTGCCAGAGGGGACGCGGTGAACCGCATCTTCCTGACCACAGCAGCGCGTCAGGGCTGGCGGAGCCAGCGAAATCCCTCCTAGGCCGCGAATTGCGGGCGGCGGCTGCGAACCAGGGCTATCAGGAGCAGCGCCAGGGACAGGACCGGATTGACCATTGCATGGTGGGGTCCGCGGGTCTTGTGGGCGACCTCAGCCAGCTCAACCGAAAGGTAATTGGAGCGGCGCCAGATGTCGCGGCTGGAGACCGGGACGCCCTTCACCCCGCCGAGATCGCCGGCCACGCTTGCATTCACGTAGGGGTAGGCCTCCACCGGCCCGGGCTCTTCCAGCGCCAGACCAGGGTGGGCCGGACTGTAGTAAAACCCCTCCCCGATCCCGACTTCGTCGCATTCATCCGGAAAGGCAAAGGGCAGCTGGCCCACGGGAGAGGCGCAAAGAGAAGGGCCAAGATGAAAAGCGAAAAGGAAGAGCCCAAGGAAGGGAAGGTTTGTTTTCATGAACCGGGTGCAGTTGATGGAACAAGGCCATCAGAACCTGGATACTATTAGATCATATATATATTTTTAGTTAGCAGCCATGGTTAGTTCATCCTTCCAAAGGAACAACTTTCTGCCATCCGGACCACAATCGTTCCTGCTCCTCAACCATGGTCCCGAATCCCTGCTTCCTAAAGATATTCAAAATATTCATTATCGTTCAGGAATCCTCAAACTGATTAATGAATCCTGACCAGACGTAACGCCAAGCCACTAGTGAATCCATACCTTGTGTCAGAAAGCGGGATAGAGGCACCTCCTCACCCCGCCGGATCATCCGGAACCCTTGCCCGGGTCTACTTCTTTGACCACGAGTCGCGCAGCCCGATGGTGCGGTTGTAAACAGCCCTTCCTCCGGCCTCGTGGTAACGGGAATCCGCACAGAAGTAGCCGAGGCGTTCAAACTGGCAGACGAACCCGGCGGGCTCACTGGCCAGGCCCGGTTCCACCTTCGCACCGGTGACTAGCCTGAGGGAGTCCGGATTCAGGACCGAAAGGAACCCCCCCTCCGCCGCATCAGGATTCTCGTGATGAAAGAGGCGGTCGTAGAGACGCACTTCGGCATCCTCGGCCTCAGCAACGCTCACCCAGTGAATGGCCGCCTTGCATACCACCCCCTCGGGCGGCGACTGGCCGATCGTGCCCGGCAGATACTCACAGTGCACCTCGGTCAGTTCCCCGCTTTCAGGATCAGTGACGTGGTCAACGTATTGCACGATGTAGCCACCACGCAGCCGCACCGCCCGGCCCGGAGCGAGGCGGAAGTACTTCCTTGGAGCCTCCACCATGAAATCATCGCGCTCGATCCAGAGCTCGCGTCCAAGGGGCAGCTTGCGCAGGCCGGCATTCCCGTCCCCGGGGTTGTTCTGCACTTCCACCTCCTCCTTGTGACCGGGCTCCATGTTGACCAGGACCAGCTTGAGCGGTTCCAGGACCGCCATCCGCCGGGGCGCGGTGATATTGAGCACCTTCCGCACCTCGTTCTCGAGCCGGGCCACGTCGGTGATCCCCTTGAACTTGGTGATCCCGACTCCCTCGCAGAAGTTGCGGATGGCTTCGGGTGGAAACCCCCGCCGGCGCGCTCCGGAAAGAGTGGGCATGCGCGGGTCGTCCCAGGCATCAACCTTCCCCTCCTCCACCAGCTGCAGCAGCTTGCGCTTGCTCACGACAGTGTAGTTGAGCGTGAGGCGCGAAAACTCAATCTGTCGGGGCACGGCCGGCACCGGGCAATTCTCAATGACCCAGTCATAGATCGGCCGGTGCACTTCGAACTCCAGAGTGCAGAGCGAATGGGTGACGTGCTCGCAGGCATCCTCAAGGGGATGCGCGAAGTCGTACATCGGATAGATACACCACTTGTCTCCCGTGTTGTGATGATTTTCGTGCAACACACGATAGATGATGGGATCACGCATGTGCATGTTGGATGATGCCATGTCCACCCTGGCCCGCAGGACAGCCTCCCCGTCCTGAAAATCCCCCGCCCGCATCTTCTCGAAGAGTTCGAGATTCTCCTCGACGGGACGGTCGCGATAGGGCGACTCCATCCCGGGTTCCGACACCGTACCGTGGGCAACGCGGATTTCCTCTGCGCTCTGCTGATCCACGAAAGCCTTGCCCTCTCTGATGAGATGGACCGCGCAGTCGTAGAAAAACTCGAAGTAGTTGCTGGCGAAGTAGAGGTGCTCGCCCCAGTCGCAACCCAGCCACCTGATGTCCTCCTGAATGCTGTCGACGTATTCCTGCTCTTCCCTGGAGGGATTGGTGTCGTCGAAGCGCAGATGGAACTCCGCGCCGGCAGAGGCGTTTTCCCGCGCGATACCCCAGCTCAGGCAGATGGCCTTGGCATGCCCGATGTGCAGGTAGCCATTCGGCTCCGGCGGAAAACGGGTGACAATCCTCGCATGTTTCCCGCTCGCCAGATCCTCCGCCACGATGTCACGGATGAAATCATGCTTGTCGGTTGCCTCGCTCTCGCTCATCGCGCCAACTAAATACCAGCGAGTTCTTCGAACAAGACCCGGTTCAAGCGAATCCCGCCCTCGAAGTTTTCCACCGTGAAATTCTCATTGGGCGAGTGAATCTGGCAGTCGGGCAGGGCCAGACCGAGAAGGAGGGTGTCCACCCCGAGAACTTCCTTGAAATCCTGGATGATGGGAATGCTGCCTCCCTCGCGGATGAGGACAGGATCGGCCCTAAAAGTCTTGCGCAGGGCTTCCTGGGCGGCCCTGCCGTGAGCGGAATGGGGATCTGAACGGTAGGCCTGCCCGTGATGCCCCCGCTCCACCTCCACGGTCACACCTTCAGGGCAGTGTTTTTCTAGATGGGCCTGGACCTTGTCCATGATGTCGGAGGGATCCTGACCGGGGACGAGGCGGAAAGAGAGCTTTGCGAAGGATTCGGCCGGGAGAACCGTCTTCGAGCCCTCGCCCTGGTAGCCCCCCCAGATTCCATTGACCTCGGCGGTGGGCCGGGCCCAGAGGCGTTCGGCGGAGGTGTAGCCGCTCTCCCCGAAGAGGGAAGGCGCTCCGGTCACCCCGAGGATATCTTCCTCACTCATGCCGGGCACGCTTCTCCACATCTCGCGTTCCCAGTCCTCCAGGGCTACCACGTCGTCGTAGAACCCATCGATGGCCACGCGTCCATTGTCATCATGCAGGCTGGCCACCAGGCGCGCCACTGCAGTGCCCGGGTTGGCCACCGCTCCCCCATAGACACCGGAATGCAGGTCACGGGCCGGGCCCCTTATGGCAAACTCGCAGCAGGTGATCCCGCGCAGCCCATAACCGAGAGTAGGCACCCCCGGTGCCACCATTCCGGTATCGGAAACCACGATCACATCGCAGGCGAGTTCCCCGCGATGCGCTTCCAGAAAGGGGCGCAGGCTGGGGGACCCGATCTCTTCCTCGCCCTCCAGCAACATGATGAGGTTCACGGGCAGTTTGCCATCCTCCTCGATGGTCTCGGCGATCCCACAGAGATGCGCAAAGAACTGCCCCTTGTTATCGGTCGATCCCCGGGCCCAGATTCTGCCGTCACGAATGACCGGATCGAAGGGATCACTCTCCCAGAGCTCAAGAGGATCGACGGGTTGCACATCGTAGTGCCCATAAACCAGCACGGTTGGCCGATCCGCTTCCTGCTCGTTGCGACCGATCACCACCGGATGTCCACCGGTGGGACAAACCTCGCTCTGCAATCCGGCCGCCGCCATGCGGGCTGCCAGCCAATCGGCACAGGCCTGCACATCCACCTTGTGCCCGGAGTCGGTCGAAATGCTTGCAAAGCGCAACAACTCGAAGAGTTCATCCATCCAACGGTTCACGATCTCAATAATTCTGGTTATATTTGTTCCTGCTGCCCGGCGGGATCCGTTCCCGCCGGTAATTCCCTACCGCAATCGTCCCCTGGCGTCCTTGTATTCCTTGATGATGCGGAGAAAGTCATAGAGTCCGAGCAGAAAGAGGAAGATTGAAAGAAAGGCGCAACCAGCCCAATAGAAAAGAAAACGCCCGGGAATTTCCTCCAACCAGGAAGCCAGGGGCCAGTTCCCCAGCGCGAATACCACCAGAAGGGCAACGATGGTGTAGAAGATTATCTTCCGCCGCGTCTCACGAAATTGCAGGAGGGCCCGCGCCGCCACCCGGGCAAACGAAAACCAGCTCATCTTCTCGGGCATCGGCTCAAAGCATCTAACGAGAAGCACCCAAGGTCAAATCCTGAGAGCGTAGTGAACCTGCCCCGTCATTCCCTCCCGGGCCTGCAGAATGAGTGCCCGTTGATCCGATCATTCTTTTCGGGCCTGCTCGTAGGCGAATCCCAGGGCGAGCAACTTCGCTTCCGCGAAGGCCGGCCCGATGAACGACAAACCGACCGGCAGACCGTCGGCCAGACCCATCGGAACCGTAAGGTGCGGATATCCTGCGACCGCCGGCAGCGTAGTGCATGCCCCTTCGAAGGCATCACCTCCATCGAGACGGATGGGGAAGGCTCTTCCAGTCGTCGGGGCGATCAGCGCAATGCAGTCGTGGTCGGCGAGCAGTCGATCAATCCCCTCGGGACCGGCCAGGCGCTTCGCCTCGTCAACAATATCCGGCAGCTCCGGATCTGCCCCTCCTTCGGTCGCCTCGGACTGTTCGAAGATCTCCTGCCCGAAATGTGGCATCACCTCTTCAGCATGCATCTTGTTGAAAGCGATCAGATCGGCAAGTGTCCGCGTCTTCACCCCGGAGGGCGTCGTTGCCAGGTAGGAATTGAGGTCTCGCTTGAATTCCCGGAGAAGAAGAGCCCATTCAAGCTGACCGATTCGCTTCAAATCCGGAATTTCGCTGATTTCGACGAGGGTTGCCCCGGCCTCTTCGAGGGTTCGGCGGGCCGCAGAAAAAGTGGCGGAGACCGCATCGCCGTATTCCCCGGACAGGGGCAGAAGAACTCCAAGCCTGACTCCCCGGAGCGCGTCGACATCGAGTGCCGCCTCGTAGTCAGCAGCCTTCGCGCCGATCATCCCCCCAAGCGTGCGGGCAGCAAGTTTCACATTCCGGGTCATCGGACCGGCCGTGTCCTGACTGGCCGAGATCGGAACGATTCCTTCGCCGGACAGCAGGCCCACTGTCGGCTTGAGTCCGACAATCCCGCACATTGCCGCCGGACAAGTGACCGAGCCATCCGTCTCCGTGCCGATGGCAACATCCACCAACCCCGATCCCACCGCGGCTCCACTGCCCGAACTTGATCCGCAGGCACTGCGGGAAGGGTCATACGGGTTGGTCGTCAAACCGCCAACGCTGCTCCAGCCGCTGGTGGATGAAGTGGAACGGAAATTCGCCCATTCCGACAGGTTCGTCTTGCCGACGATGACAGCCCCGGCACGTTTCAGGTTGGCGATGATTGGCGCATCGGCTTCCGCGATGTTCTCGAGGAGAGCCAGCGACCCGGCCGTGGTGGGCATTCCCGCGACGTGGATATTGTCTTTCACGAGCACCGGAACGCCGTTCAACGGTCCCCGTTGGGGATTGGAATCAAGAGCACGTGCCTGCTGCACCGCGTCCGGTGCAATAGCGAGAACCGCATTGCAACTTCCTTCCCTCTCAAGTCGCTGCAGGATCGCCTCGGCACGATCACCGATACCACGCTCCTGGCACGCGGCGAAAACCAGCGAAGAAAGGACCGGCAACAATCGACAGGCGCGATCCGTGATCATGCGTAGAAACGGCGGTCGATGCCTTGAAAATTTGCAAATCGACGCACAGGAGGCATTGATTCCCTCCGCGAGACAACGCTCGGCCACGCCTTACTCGGCTGCAGGAGGCTCTTTTGCAGCGGAGGATTCCTTCCCGGGAGCCTCCTCTGCGGCCGGTTTTTCCTCAACAGCCTTCTTGGCAACCTTCTTGGCCGCCTTCTTTGCAGTCTTCTTAGCTGCCTTCTTGGCGGTCTTCTTGGCGGTCTTCTTGACGGTCTTTTTCGCAGCCTTCTTGGCGGTTTTCTTAGCCGCAGCCTTCTTGGCTGCCTTCTTGGCTGAAGCGCTCGTGCCCCCCGAGGACTTCTTCAGGGCGATGCTCGATTTAGTTTGCTCCCGCTTGCGTTTGAAATACTGCTTTCGGCGTCGACGCTTCTGGACCTTGTTGTACTGCTTACCCATGAGGTGGGCACGGCCTAAGCCTCTGCACGCCAGCTTTCAAGACAAATCGCCCCCCAATTCTCCTCCTTATGCCCGGTCTCATCATCAAACCCCGCTCCAGAATCTTCCACGGACACGACTGGGTCTATGCCTCTGAAATCAAGAAATCCTTCGGCAATCCCCAGCCCGGAGAGGTTATTTCTCTCAAGGATTTCAAGGACAAACCCCTTGGAAGCGCCATTTACAATCCCCGCTCCCAGATCGTCGCCCGCCGCTTTTCCCGGCGAAAACAGGATCTCGACCGGGCTTTTTTCCTCCGGCGCCTGCAACTCGCTTTCACCCTCCGGGAGCGCCTCCCCGTCGATCCCACCCTCTGTCGTTTGGCATGGAGTGAGTCCGACGGGCTGCCAGGGCTCATCGTTGACCGCTACCGCAGCCACCTCGTGGTGCAGACTCTGACCCTTGCCATGGATCAGAGGATCGACCTCATCACCGAGGTCCTGCAGGAGTTACTGTCTCCTGATTCCATCGTGGTTCGTAATGACTCCCCCATGCGCAAGGCAGAGGGGCTCGAACCAGCCAACCTCGTCGCCCACGGGGAGAATCCCGACCCCGTGACGCTGGAAACCGGAGGTCTGCACCTTGAGGCCACGCTCCTGGCCGGGCAGAAAACCGGACTCTATCTCGATCAACTGGACGCCTATGCCCGCATCGCTTCGCTCGCTCCGGGCAAACGCGTACTCGACTGCTTCAGTAATCAGGGCGGTTTCGGACTGGCCTGCGCCCGCGCCGGAGCCGCTTCCGTGACCTGTGTCGACATCTCGGCGGAAGCCATCGCGGCTGTCAGGCGCAATGCCGAACTGAACGATCTCAAGACCGAGACGGTGGAGGCCAATGCCTTCGACTACCTCAAGAACTGCGATGAGCAATTCGATCTGATCATCCTCGATCCTCCCTCCTTCACGCGAAGCAAGAAAGCACTGAGAGATGCCATGCGCGGCTACAAGGAAATTCACCTTCGGGCGCTCAAACTCCTCGACCATGACGGCTACCTGGCCACCTTCTCCTGTTCCCACCATGTCAGCCGGGAACTCTTCCTCAACAATGTGCGCGATGCCGCGGTCGATACCCGCCGGACTCTTCGCCTCGTGGAGTCCTTCACCCAACGCGCTGACCATCCCATTCTCCCCACAATCCCCGAGACCGAGTATCTGAAGGGGTTTTGCTTTCAACTACTTCCCGGTCGATGAAGACCGGGCTCAAGCTTCTGCTCTTTCTGGTCCCCGCGGTAGCCGCTACCCTCTGCATGCTCTGGATATTCTCCCCTGAGCAGACTGTCATCCGGCGTGCAGAAGTCCTCTTCACCTGCCTGGAGAAGAGCACGCTCAGCACCGGCACTCCCTCTGAAAAGGCCGAACGCTTCCAGGCAGTGCTTTCCCCTGCCCTTGAAATCCGGGCCCCCCACCCCGTGGAATCGGGAGCGATCGGTCCCGCCCAAGCAGGGCGGATGCTCAAGGACTTCCAACAGAGCATCACCTCCTGCAAAATCAGCTGCGAGGAAGAATCCGTGGACTTCCCGGCTGAGGACCACGCCGTTTATCAGGTTGCCATCTTTGCTGAAATCGCTCAGGGCCCCGGCCGCAAATACCACATGCGCTACCATTGCCGCATCGAGTTCAAACGCTCAGGTCGCGACTGGCTGGCGGAGGCTATTACCCTGACCCCTGTTTGATCCCGGCCACCCATCCGTCACGGGATCCCTGACTCCAAAAGGCTCAATTGCAGGCTTTGTGGCCCTTTAACGGCTTTCCGGCCAAAATTCCTTGGCAAACCGGGGGAATTCCTCCAAGTTCCGCCGCCCCACGCTCCACAGCACATGGTAGTTCTTCGACTCACACGCAAAGGCACCAAGGATCGCCCCTACTACAAAATTGTAGCGGTCGATCGCCGCAAACGCCGGGACGGCCGCTATATCGAACAAATCGGCACCTATGATCCCCTGCAGAGCGGCATGAACTACACTCTCGATCTCGAGAAGGCCGATGGCTGGGTCAGCAAGGGTGCCAAACCGTCCGAGACGGTGGCCAGCATCATCAAGAAGGCTCGCCAGATCAAAGAAGCTGCCACCGAGGCTTAGCCCCGGTAAAAGGAAAACCCGTTCGGCATCCCTGCTGAAGGCC
>JAAZXD010000460.1 GCA_014240355.1 Roseibacillus sp.
CTCATGATCGGATTTTTTCTCAAAGTCAGGCGACACACTTACAAGACACCGCCTCGGCTCCTCCACCGACATGCATCCCAGCTTCCTTGCCTTCCTCTCCTTCCTGCCCATCCTGACGGTGGCTGTCCTGCTGGTCGGGCTCCGTTGGCCGGCCAGCCGGGCCATGCCGATCTGTTACGGGTTGGCAGCCGGACTCGCTCTCCTCATCTGGCAGATTCCGGTGACCAGGGTGGCCGCGTCCTCCATCAACGGCCTGGTGGTCGCCCTCAGCCTCCTCTACATTGTTTTCGGAGCCATCCTGCTCCTCAACACCCTGCGGGAAAGCGGTGGCCTCCGGGTCATTCGCCAGGGCTTCACCGACATTTCTCCCGACCGCCGCGTGCAGGTCATTGTCATCGCCTGGTTGTTCGGATCCTTCATTGAAGGTTCCGCGGGCTTCGGCGCACCCGCCACCGTCGCGGTTCCCCTTCTCGTGGGGCTGGGGTTTCCCGCCATGGCGGCCGTGCTGGCCGGCATGATCATCCAGAGCACCCCGGTTTCCTTCGGTGCGGTAGGCACGCCCATCAAGGTAGGGGTGAGCAATGGCCTCTCGGTGGATTCCTCGCCGGCGGAAGGGGCAAGTCACAAGCTTTCCACCGACCTCGGAGTGGAGGGCTACGGGACGGCTGCCGGATTTGAAAATGGAGAAGTATTTCTCGCGGATATCGGTCTGAAAGTCGCCACCCTGCACGCCCTCACCGGCCTGCTCGTTCCCCTCCTCCTCTGCGGACTCCTCACCCGCTTTTACGGAGTTAACAGAAGTTTCCTCGAAGGCCTGCGGATCTGGAAGTTCGCCCTTTTCGCCGCTCTGGCCATGATCGTGCCCTACTGGCTCGTGGCCTGGCTTCTCGGCCCGGAATTCCCCTCTCTCGTCGGAGGCCTGATCGGTCTCTTCATCGTGATAACCACGGCCCGATCCGGCTTCCTTGTTCCAACCCCGGAGAAGGCCTGGGATTTCGGAACCCGCGACCAGTGGAGTCCGGACTGGATGGGCTCCTTGCAGATCCCGGTCGAAGACCAAGATGACAACAGGCGACAGATCGGCATCTTCCACGCCTGGGCCCCCTATATCATGGTAGGGCTCCTCCTCGTTCTCACGCGCACCATCCCGGACCTCGCGGCATGGCTCAAGGGATGGTCTGTCGCAGTCCACTCACCCCTTGAAGACAGCCTCAAGCCCAAGTTCTTCCAGTTCCTGTATCTTCCCGGCGCGGTCTTCATCGTGGTTTCCATTGTCACCTTCTTCCTGCACCGCATGAAGTGGCAGGACTACCAGAAGGCCTGGCGCTCATCCTTCAGGACCACGGTGGCGGCGTCCGTCGCTCTTGTCTTCACCGTTCCCATGGTAGAGGTCTTCATCAACTCCGACGGCGGAGGCGCCGGCTACGCAAAGATGCCGGAAGCCCTCGCCTCCGGGGTGGCCGCCCTGGCGGGAGGGGCATGGCCCATCCTTTCTCCCTTCATTGGCGGACTCGGGGCCTTCGTGGCCGGTTCCAACACGGTGAGTAACATGATGCTCTCCCTCTTCCAGTTCAACACGGGCCAGGAAATCGGGGTCAATCCGGCCTGGATCGTCGCCTTGCAGGCGGTGGGGGGGGCCGCAGGCAACATGATCTGCGTTCACAACGTGGTGGCCGCCTCCGCGGTGGCCGGCCTCGTGGGCAAGGAAGGAATGGTCATCCGCAAAACTGTCTGGGGATTCCTTTATTACGCTCTCTTCGCGGGAAGCCTCGGCTATGCCATCGTTTCCTGGAACGAGCACGGTCTTTTCAATATCGGCACTCTCATTGTTGCGATGATCTGGGCCGCCGCCATCGCTCTCATTATCCTCAGCGGTCGCCGCCGCCACCGCGTGCGAACCGCTCCCGCGCCTTCCGATCCGGGGAAATCCATCCTGCCTGTGGAAGAGAGCGAGGTGCAGGTTGCCTCAACGCGAAAGAGTGGTGAGACCCGGCCCTCAGATCTGCCGGGGCAAGCGGAGGAACCGGGGAATCAGGCCCCCATCGAGAAGGAATCTGATTCGGAGCCAGAATCCCGGACGGAAGAAGACGGAGTTCTCGATGAAGAAATGGATTCGGATAAATGGTTGGCCAGGCGGGAAGCTCTCCGGAAAGAGGAGGAGCCGCCTCAGAATTCCTCAGATTCACCTGACTGACATATCCAATGCTCCGGCAAGACTACATCCTCCGCGAGATCGAACGCATGGTGGAATTCTGCCTGCGTGCAGCCGGGTTGAAGAAGCCGAACGCCGTTGCCGATTTTGAGGAGTTCCTTGAGGAAAACTGCGAACTTCTCACCGGGCTTCCTCTGCAGACTCTCCTCGACACCGGGGCCCAGAAACTGGTGGCGCTGCTCTATCATCCGGGTACCGCCAAGCTTCCACAGCTCGTTTCCTGCGGCGCCTGGCTGTGCGAAGCGGCTGACGCAAGCCTGCTTTCCGGCCGATCCAGTGAGGCACGCCACCTCTTCCTGCAGGGAGTTCAGATCCTTGGTTTCATGGCCTCCCAGCATGGACATGAGAACGAGTTCTTCCCCCTCCACAACCACCTCAGGCGC
>JAAZXD010000461.1 GCA_014240355.1 Roseibacillus sp.
GCCAGAGGATGGCGGCCAGGGTAAGGATGGCGAGGCCGGTGCGAACCTGGGCCGCAGTATGGGTATCGGTATCATCGACGGGCAGGAACCAGTAGATGAGGGCGAAGGCCACGAGAGCCGCCCCGATCGAAAGCATCTTGAACCGATTCGATCGCCCGGGCTGGCTGGCCTGCTCCTCCCGGACGGCAGTCTCCTTTTCCTCACCCATTGGCTACTGCTTACGGGCATCGGGATCATTGGGCAAGCGTGACAGTTGTAATTTGCAGCCTTACAGTCCCGCGCATGGAGATCCGCCAACTCTCTGCCCAGGAACCCTTCATTACCAGAGATGGGTCGACCATCCGGAGCATCCTCGACCGGGCCAATGCCCCGGTCGAGCAGCAGAGTCTGGCGGAGGCAACCGTTTCCGCCGGTAACGCCACCGAACGGCACTACCACAAGGTGAGTGAGGAATTCTACTTTCTACTCGAAGGGGAGGGAATGATGGAGATCGACGGGGAGAACCGGGAGGTGCAGCCCGGCGATGCCGTTCTCATCCCGGCGGGGGCATGGCACCAGATCACGGCCAAGCGGGACCTGCGATTCCTGTGCTGCTGTGCGCCTCCCTACAGTCACGACGACACCTTTTTCGAGAAGGAGGAGAAGGGAGCGTGACGTCTGGAAAGGGTCGGCCCGTTATTTCGCCACGAAGTCGATGACGAAGACCTTGTCGAGGATGGGAAGAAGTTGTTCGACAAAGATCTTGTGGTCCTTGTGCGGGAGGTAGGTCTCCAGTCCCTTCTTATCCTTGAAGGAAACGATGAAGCAGTGCGTGAATCCCTGGGCGTGGTTCTCGGGGCTCACATTGGTTCCCCACTGGTAATCGGTGATGGCGTCGATTTTCGTGGAAAGCTCGGCGAAGGCCTTTTCGATGGCGGTCACCTGGTCCTTGCTGGCGTCATCCTTGAACTTGAAGCAAACGACGTGGCGGTAGGCACCCGGGGTTTTTTTGTGGTGATCGGCAAAAGAGGAAGAAGTCATGAAGGCGAGGGCAAGGGAGAGGGTGAGGAGAATGGTTTTCATTTCGGAAAGAGGCTGCCGGACCCTGGGGAGGGCGTCAATGAACCGCTGCAGAAATCCCTTTCAGGATCTCACCAGCTGCAATGGAAACGGACTGCGGCTACCTGCAATACTGCTGGCAGAGGGGCAGGAGCTGTGCTATGTTGTAGAATAATGGAAGCGCCCCTTTTCTGCACCTGTACGGGACGCTTTGAGGAGCGCGATTTTCTGTTCCTCACCTCGGTGATCACGGGGGATCAATCCGACCAGTCCTTCCGGCGCTTCGTGATGGAGCGGGAGGAACTGCTCCTCGTCCTGGACGACGAGCGGGTGCTTCGTGCCATTCTTGATTCCTGTAACGTGCTCAATGTCAGTCCCTGGTTCTACTTCTATGTCCTGGTGCGTCACAGCCTGAAGCGCAGTAGCCTGGAGGAGGTGGCGCTGGCCGAGTATCTCGGGGCGGTTCTGGCGGAGCGCGTTCCGGCAGGGCCCTTCGATGCGTTGAAGGGCATCCCTTCCGGATTCGTGCACTCGGTCGACTTCCTGGCAATCCTCGACCAGGCCACCGGGGACACGCGCTACGAATTGCTGGTGGCGGCGGGGAACCAGTTCCTCGTGTTGACGGGGATCTTCCCGGATTACATCCGCCAACGGGCGGAGCGGCATGGAGCGCCGGGTCTGGCCTACTATGAAGGTTTCGCCCGGTCCTCCTTTCACCAGGCCAGCGATTGTCCGGTGGCGCGAAGGCGGGGGACAAGTGAGGTCCTGGACACGCTCATACAGGTTCTTCCCGAGGCCCGGAGATCACTGAACCGGCTGGCGGACTCGCTGGTCTTTCTGGCGAGCTAAGGGGTCATCCGGCAATCTTCCCGGTTGCCCTGACGGGGCAGGAAGAGGAACTGTTTTCCGGCCTACAGCGTTTTGAGGTAGGCGTAGAGATCGGCCAGGTCCTCCCTGCTGGCACCCACCAGGAGTCCGGCAGGCATGGGCGACTGGTTGGGGGTTTGCTCACTGATGATGTCGTGGCGGGAGAAGCGGATGGTTTCGTTGGAGCCCGTCTCAAGGATGGTCTGGGATTCGGAGCTGTAGACCTTCATGCCCACGTAGACCCCGTCCGCGGTGGTGATCTGGGTGGCCTTGTAGAGGTCGGAGAGGGCGAGGTTGGGTTCGTTGATATGGCGGAAGAGGTCCTCCCGGTTGAAGCGCTTGGCAATATTACGAAGGGAAGGGCCGAGACGCTTATTGCCTGAGTGGCAGGTGGCACAGTTGTAGCGAGCGTAGGTTGCCTGGCCCCGGGCCTGGTCACCCTGTTCCCAGTCGACGGCCTTCATCTTCCCGGCGAAGGGGGTGAGATCGATTTCGCTGGCAGGGGGACGGGAGAAGTCCTCCGCGAGCTTGCGGTCCATATCGTTACCATGCCGGGACATGAATCCGACCAGGTTCGCCCTGAGCCGGGGTTCTTTTTTCCAGACGCCTCGCAAGGTGCCGAGCAGAGAGGGGATCTCATTGGGGGAGAGATGTTTTTCCGCGAAGCGGATGGCCTCGTTGTTCCAGCCC
>JAAZXD010000462.1 GCA_014240355.1 Roseibacillus sp.
GACTCTCTGCCCGGTCGCATGGGAACGTCCTTCCAATTGTCGTCCGAGCCCTTTTCCTTCATGAAGAGCTTCCCCTCTTCCGGGACTTCGCCATTCTGGTCGACTGTTGCGGTAATGATGGGTTCGTCCCCGATCCGGATGACGGAATCCTGACTGGTACTGGTAATGATTGTCTGGGTGGGGTATTCCGCGTCTCCCCCGGCCAGACGGTTAAGCAGGGTCGCGGCATGCTCCTTGTTGGAGATCCCGAGAACGGCAAAGGCCAGGAAGATGACGGCAGCCACGCCCCCGATCCTGCGGAGCTGGCCGAGGTCCACGATGTCCCGGAAGTTGATGGGGCGGCTCAGCTCGACGGCCTGGTCGCGCATGGCGTTGATCAGGTCCTGCGAGACATTTTCCTGGTCCGCGGCAGGGCCGTCCTCGAGCTGCATGTAGGAGACCAGGAGGGAGCTGAGGCCGGGATGACGTTTCTCCACCTCGAGGGCGGTGGTGAGCGCGTCGTAACTTCTCAGGTGGCGCCACCATTCGCGCCAGCCGACCCATCCCAGGATCCCTATATTCACAAGGAGGAGAGACAGGCCGGTCGCACCGGACATCTGGGTCTTGGCGAAGAGGCCCCAGTCGATGAGGAAGTCGACGGCGAGGAGGGCGATGAGCCATAGAATGAGCCGGGAAGCTCCACGGATATTATACCACTTTCGCTCCTCCCGGTGGGCTTGTCGCAGCCTGTCTTCGATACTGCTGTCGTGTCCTTCGGCCATGGGTCTGGTCAGTTGGTGAATGGTTCGATTCTCTGTTATACGAGGTTGTCCTTGCGCCGCAGGAACCACTCGGTGCCCGCGAAGGCGACGATGAGGATAAACCACAGGGGCGTATCCCAAAGTTCCCTCTCGATCGTGATGATACTATCGGTAGTTTCCTCGCGGGGAAGGCTGGCAGGAAATTCCCCGAGTCCCGCCAGGCTCAACTGACGTCCTCCGGAAATCTCGGCGGCCTGCCTGGCGACATCGGTCTGCATGGAGGTTTCCCGGTCCTCGATGTCGACGGTTGAGACGGAGAACTCGGCGGTGTTGGAGATATCGGCGTCCTCAGGCTGGGTCTTCAGTTCGAAGTTGCCATCCTTGCTGGCGAGGTAGGAACCCGTGTAGAGCCCCGGGGTGCTCTCCACCGCGGACATCTCGATGGTGGTGGAGGAGTCCGGGTTGTCCTTCTCCTCGAGGACCACTTCGTAACTTTCACCCTCCACCGGTTCAAATGATTCGGTGAGGACGTTGGCGAACACGCGGATCTGGTCTCCCGCGCTGTAGCTGCTGCGATCGGTCTCGATGCTGACCTGCTTGTTGGCCCCCAGAAGACGGGAGAGGGTGAGGAACTGGATGGTCTGGCCCCAGAAGCGGGCATGGAAGCGGTCGCCCACCTCAAGACGCATGCGCCAGAGGTCCTCGGTTGCGACGAAGAGGCTCTTGCCGGTCCCGTAGCGGTGCCAGGCTACCAGCGGATAGTCGGCATCAACCTCGTTGGCCTTGGGCAGGCGCAGGAGAGTGGTGGCCCCTGATTTCGCTCCTGCGATCTGGGGGAGGGACATGAACTTGACGTTGCTCCAGATGCGCGTGCTCACATCCGGTGCGAGGGAGAGGGAAGTTGCGAGGCTCTTCTGGCCGTCCTCGGTAACCTCCGGGGAGACGTTGATGCCGGGATTGAAGGTGCCTCCGGTGCCGATGTTGATGGGCAGGAGATCGCCGATGGGATTATCACGATAGGTGGAGGGAGCGGCCATGGGGCCAGCCAGCATCAGGAGCGAGCCCCCGCGTTCGCGGACGAGCTTCTCGATCAACTGGGTCTGGGCGGCATTGAAATAGGACGACGCGACATCACCGAGAATGATCAGGTCGTATTGCAGGGCGACCTTGGGATCCTCCGGGAAGCGGCCTATGTGCAGGGGAGAGGAAGCAGCGAGGGCTGGATCTCCCTGGGTCATGAGGAACTGAACCTGGAGGCGGGGATCGCGCAGGAGGACCCAGCGCAGGTAGCGGAATTCCCACCGGGGCATGCCCTCGATATAGAGAACCTTGATTTTCTCATCGAGGATGCGGACGTTGTGGCTGGTGGAGTTGTTGACCTCCGAAATCTCGCCTTCCTGCAGGTTGATCTCGAAGCTGAGCTTCAAGGTGCCCGATTCCTCCTCCGGGATGAACATGAATTCCTCGAACTGGACTCCGTCCTTGAGGGTGACCTGCTTGCTCTCCTTCTCGTCTTCGTTAACCCGGAAGTAGAGCTGGACGGCCTTGCCGGCGAAGCCACGGGACTCGATCTTGACCCGCAGGGGGACGCGGTCTCCCTTGAATACCACCTCCGGGGCGATCACCCCACGGACATGAATGTCGGGTGGGGCAGGAAGTCCGACCGGAACAGTGTAGAGGGGAACGCGGCGTTCCTTCAGCCTGCGGGCCACGTCGACGGGATCCTTGCCCTCGACCCAGGCGAAGTCACTGATGACCACGGCACCGGCAAGCGGTTGTCCCGAGAAACGATCCACCGCATCTTCAATAGCGTTGCCGATCTGGGAAGAGGTGCCCTC
>JAAZXD010000463.1 GCA_014240355.1 Roseibacillus sp.
CCGGCTAGGGGAGGGGGGCAAGGCAGGCACGGTCCTCTTTGACACCGAGATGATGCGCATGGCCTGCGCCGTTCCCGATAAACCGGTCATGTTCAATACCTACCGCGACGGACTGGGCGGAGCCGGGCACTGGATTGGTTCGCCCTATCTCTTCACTACCGAAAGTGGACCGGCCTGGGCCGATGAAGGCGGGAACTTCCAGGATGTGCGCAAGGGGAAGAAGGCTGGTCCGTTGCCCCGGGCATGGGCTCAATATCGCGGACTCTACCGACATGACGAACGGGTGGTTTTTTCCTACCGCATCAATGGGACGGGCATCCTCGACATGCCCTGGATCGAGGAAATCGATGGAATCATGCTCTTCACCCGGACCCTGGAAGTGGAGCCCTCCAAGGTCATGCTCGTCCTGCGACTCTGCCAGAACCGGACCACCCCGGGTTCCCTCACCACCGTGCTCCCCTGCCGCGGGACCAGCCCCGCCGTGGAAGTGGCCGAAAAGGACGGTCACTGGCACCTCGGGATTAAACCCCGCAAGGAAACCATCCGTCTCAAGCTGGTGATTGGATCCATCCCTCTCGACCAGTCCGGGAAAATCGCAGCCACCGTCAAGAAAGTGGCTCCGGCTGAGGATCTCTCGCGTTCCACCGGGGGTGGACCACCCCGGCATCCCAAGACCCTGGTAACCCGGGGATCGGTCGGCCAGGAGAAGGGTCCCTACGTTCTCGATACCATCACTCCGCCTTTCGAAAACCCGGACAAGATTCTCTTTCGATTTGGGGGACACGACTTTTTCTCCAACGGTGACATCGCGACCTGCACCATCGACGGGGATGTATGGCGCGTATCGGGCATTGATGACAAACTTCTCAAGGTCGAATGGCGCCGCTACGCCACCGGCCTCTTCCAGCCGCTCGGACTCAAGGTGGTCGAGGACAAGGTCTACGTTCTCGGACGCGACCAGATCACCCGCCTCCACGATCTCAACAAGGACGGTGAAGCAGACTTTTACGAGTGTTTCAACAACGAGTGCCGCATCGGGAAACACGTGCACGAGTACGCCACCGGCCTCGAGACCGATCCCTCGGGAAACTTCTATTTCGTGAAGGGGCATGGTGCCAACAACGAGCACGCAGGCACCCTGCTCAAGGTCTCACGGGACGGATCGCAGATCGAGGTGGTAGCCACTGGATTCCGCTGGCCCAACGGGTCCGGCGCAGGACCGAACGGAGAGCTCACGGTGGCCGATCAGCAGGGCACATGGGTCCCCTCCTCGCGCTTGGACCTGGTCAGGAAGGACGGATTCTACGGCTTCATGAACGCTCATCACCGGGCGGAGAAACCCACCACCTACGATGGCCCTCTCTGCTGGATCCCCCACAAGGTGGACAATTCCTGCGGAGGGCAGACCTGGAATACCTCCAGCAAGTGGGGGCCCTTCAAGGGCCACATGGTCCATTGTTCCTATGGAAAGTGCACCCTCTTCCTGGTCCTCCAGGAAAATGTCGGGGGCGTGGACCAGGCCGGCCTCTATCAGTTTCCCTTCAAGTTCCAGTCAGGGGGAATGCGGGCCCGTTTCAGCCCTCACGACGGTCAACTCTACGTGAGTGGACTGAAAGGCTGGCAGACCAGTGGGGCCAAGGATGGCTGCCTGCAGCGCGTGCGCTACACCGGTGCCGCCGTGGCCATGCCCAAAAGCCTGAACATTCACAAGAATGGGATCCGGATTGGTTTCACGCAGAAAGTCGACAGGGAACTGGCCGAGGACCTCGACAGCTGGCAGCTCGAGCAGTGGAACTACCGATGGACCAGTAAGTATGGCTCCAAGGAATACAAGGTCTCCAATCCCGACCAAGTCGGACACGATAAGGTTGAAGTCACCTCCGCCAAACTGCTGCCCAACGGCACGGAGGTCTATCTTGAGATTCCCAACCTCGCACCCGTCATGCAGATGAAGATTCGCTTTGATCTCGAAACCACTGACGGGGAGGAAATGATTGGAGACCTGCACAATACCATCCACGTCTTGGGACCCGCATTGTAGGGCTGCGCCTCGCCTGCCCTACAATACTTCCGCGATCACCTCCACGGCCCGGTCCACGTCCTCCGCGGACACATCGAGGTGGGTAACCAACCTCATCGGATTCCCGGGATACACCAGGATCCTCCGCTTGCGCAAGGAATTGACAATCCTCTCCACCGCGATCTCCGGAAACCTGGCATACACCATGTTGGTCTGCACCTGATCCGGATCGGCCTGGCAGCCCTCGATCTCCACCAGTCCCTCGGCCAGACGTTGCGCGTTGGCATGATCATCGGCCAAACGTTCCACATGATGCTCCAGGACATAGATTCCCGCTGCCGCCAGCAGACCCGATTGCCGCATTCCTCCACCCACCACCTTGCGCCAGCGCCGGGCCTCGGTGATAAAATCAGCTGACCCCGTAAGCACGGAGCCCACCGGGGCACCCAGCCCCTTGGAAAGGCAAATCGAAACGCTGTCGAAAGGTGCCGCCATTTCGGCGGCCGGACGGCCTGACTTGACCGCTGCGTTGAAGAGCCGGGCCCCGTCCAGGTGCA
>JAAZXD010000464.1:0-1581 GCA_014240355.1 Roseibacillus sp.
TTCCGGGCTCGCCTTGTATTTTGAGTTCAGGCCGTTGTTGGTCACAAGGTAGTCGAGGTCGCCATCACCATCGATGTCTCCGCCTGCAATCCCGTTCCACCAACCCAGCCGGTCAGCGAGCTGGGACTCCGCGGTTCGATCGACGAGGACTCCCTCTTCGTTCCGAAAATAGCGCACCGGTCCCCACTCAACAGTAAGCAGAAGGTCACTCCAGCCATCATCGTCAACATCCGACCAGAGGGCCCCGGTCACCATCCCGACCTCGTCCGCCCCGGGGAACTGCTCCGGGCCGGCCGGCACGAATGTTCCGTCCGTGTTGATGAGCAGGTGACTCGGTGGAGCGAGGGGAAAGCTCCCCGGCACCACCCGCCCTCCAACGAAGAGATCAAGGTCACCGTCCCGGTCAAAGTCTCCCGCCGCCACCGGCCCGGAACTGGTGCGAAAATCGGGAAGCGCTCCCTTCCCCGCGGGAGAAAGACCTCCCCGACCGTCGTTAAGATAGAGACGGTCACGATAGCTGACGTGACCCTCCGCCTCTTCCACTCCACCACTCGCCACGAAAAGGTCCCGATCGCCGTCGCTGTCCGCGTCAAAGAACAGAGCTCCCAGGTCCTCCGCCCCGGCATCAGCAGCAAGCGCCTCCACTTCACCGACAGAGAACCGGCCATCACCCCCGTTGAAGTGAATCTGCCCTGGATATCCCCGGGATCCTCCGAGAAAGAAATCCTCATCCCCATCACCATCGAGATCGCCCCAGGCCACACAGGGACCCTGCTGTGAGAGTTTGTTGGGCAAGAGCGGCTGCCGGGAAAAATCGTCAAAAGGCTGCTCCCGGTGGATCGCGGTGGAAAGATGATCCGACCGCTCAAACAGGACCGGAAGAGCCGAATCAGCCGGGGGATCCGGCTGCCCGACCGGCTCGGTAATCAAGTGGTAATGATCAGCCTCGAGATCCGTGAGAAGCTGACGCGTCCCTCCGGGCCAGAGAATCTCGATCCTGTCAATGGTCCTCGCCGATCCCAACCCGAAGCAGGCGGCGGTATCACTGGCGGAGAGCCAGCCCCGCGCGGCGGTTACGAAGCGGGTCTGCTTACCCATCGCGGTTGTCACCGTAATAGTGGCTCCCAACCCGTCCCGGTTGCTTGCCCGGCCCATCAATTTGATCACCACACGATGAGTGTCGGCAACCCGGTTGCGATAGAGCGTGACCGGTTCCCCCGCATTACTGACGGCCAGATCCGGATCTCCATCACCATCAAAATCGGCACTGGCAGCACCGAAACTCACGCCAAGATGTTCCAGCCCCCACTCCGCACCGGCTGATTTGAACTTGAGATCTCCCAGGTTCCGGAAGGCCATGTTCTTTTCCTTCCGCAACGGTTTCTCAAGCCAGAACCTGGCATACTCGGGGGTCCCCGGCTGCAGGTTCTTCCTGGAATAATCGGAGAGGTCGCTGTTCATGTTGTCGCGCATTACCCCGTTGGTCACGTAGATATCAGCGCGCCCATCCTGGTCGTAGTCCTCAATACGCGGCGTCCAGGTCCAGTCCGTGCTCGCCAGCCCGGCAAGGAAGGCGGCCTC
>JAAZXD010000464.1:1591-2552 GCA_014240355.1 Roseibacillus sp.
TACGCGGCGTCCAGGTCCAGTCCGTGCTCGCCAGCCCGGCAAGGAAGGCGGCCTCGCGAAACCGTCCTGTGCCTGAGTTGAGGAGCAGCGCATTGCGCATGTACTGCCGTGGCTCGGGCCATTCAAGGAACCAACCCATGTCGTCCATGTTCCCCATCATCACCTTCTCCCGGTAATGCGAGCTCGCCGACATGTCGGAAGCGAAGAGATCAAGCAACCCGTCATTGTCGAGATCACCGACATCGCTTCCCATTGAGAACCAGGGCGTATGGGGCACTGCTTCCCTCGCGACATCCTCAAATGTGCCATCTCCACGGTTACGGTAGAGCATGTCAGGCCCCGTGAAATCGTTGGACACATAGAGGTCCGCGTCTCCATCGGCATCATAGTCAATCCAGGTAGAGGACAGCGTGAAGTAAGCACCCTTGATCCCCGCCACCCTGGAGACATCAACGAACTGCCCGCCGTCATTACGGAAGAGCCGATCACGCTGCCCCGCCTCCACACGCTGCGCCTTGTCCCCGGGCTTTATCAGGATTTCCCAGTACTCGCTCAGCTCGGGAATTACCACCGGGATTTCCTTTCCGTCACTCTCCCGGGGGACGAACTTCACCCTGAATTCCGTTCCCGGTGGAGGTGCCACCGCCGTGGTCGCAAGGTAGCCGTCAAGATCGCCGTCATTATCAATATCCGTGAAGCTCATCATCATGCTCCCGCCATTGAAGTCGAGGCCCACCTCCGCGGCCCGGTCGACAAACCTTCCCGTGCCGTCATTTATGTAGAGCTTGTTGGGCCGGGTATAGCCACAGGCGTAGAGATCGAGATCTCCGTCATCGTCAATATCGACGAAACTCGCACCGGTTCCCCAGAAGCCCGGATCGGAGACCCCGGACGCCTTGGTCACATCTTCAAACTTAAATCCTCCCGTGTTTCGGTAGAGCCGGTTGCCCCCCGAGGGACT
>JAAZXD010000465.1:0-2232 GCA_014240355.1 Roseibacillus sp.
AACGGGATCCCCAGTGCCCCCACCCCCGGGAGAACTAACAGCGTCGCCAGCACCGCGGCACCCCCAAACATCCGCCAGGTTCGCCACACCCCCCGGCAGCCCACCGGTTCCGAGGATACCGTCATCACCGCCAAGGTCACTGACCCTGACGGGGTGGCCGAGGTCAACCTGCAATATGCTCTCATTCTTCCGGGACGCTACATCCCCGCCTTCGTGGCGAAATCCAACTCCCAACTCCTCGCCAATCCGACCGCACCCCGCACCCCCAACCCCGCCTACCTCCGGAACTGGCTCACCACCCCCATGCTCGATGACGGCCTGGGCGACGACGCTCTCGCCGGCGACGATATTTTCACTGCCACAATACCGGCTGAAGATTATTCCAACCGGACTCTCCTCCGCTATCGCATCGCAGTCAGCGATTCCGATGGCTCCTCGGTGACCGCTCCCTTCTTTGACGACGATTCTCTCAATTTCGCCTGCTTCATTTACGACGGGATCCCGGACTACGTCACCACCACCCGCACCTACCCGGCAGAGCCCATTCTCAACACCCTCCCTGCCTACCACCTTCTCACCACCCAGGCAGACTATGACGAGTGCGTGGCCTACGACGCCAACCAGATCCCCCGCAACAGCTACGACGCCCGCAGCGCCTTCAACTGGAGTGGCACTTTCGTCTACAACGGGATCGCCTACGACAACATAAGCTACCGCCTCCGCCAGAGAAACGCCCGCTACTCCAACCGGGGCAAGCGAAGTTTCCGCTTCCGCTTCAATCGCGGGAATCATGTCCAGTTCCACGACATGTGGGGCAATCCCTACCCCACCAGATGGCGGACCCTGAACTCGCACAAGATGCACGCGCGAGGCGGCACCAATTTCGGTCTCTACGAGGCAGCCAACAGCATCCTCTGGAATACCACCGGAACTCCTTCACCCTTCACCCACTGGTTCCACTTCCGCGTTATCAAGAATGCCGAGGAGGCCCCGGACCAGTATCACGGAGACTTCTACGGTTTTCTCCTCGCGATGGAAGATTACGACCGACGGTTTCTCAAGGCCCACGATCTGGAGGAAGGCAATCTCTACAAGCTCAAGTCCGGCCTCACCGAAGGACTCGACGTGATCCGCTACCACGCACCCCGTGGCACGCGCGGGGGCGCTGACTACGAAAACATCATCTTCAACCTGCGTCCCCAGCAGAACGATGCCTGGCTGCGCCGCCATGTCGACTGGGATTCATGGTATCACTACCACGCCATTGTCGACGCGGTGCGGCACTACGACGTGCAGCCAAACACCAGCGAGCACCTCAAGAACCGGTCCTACTACTTCAAGCCGGACCGTTCCCGTTTCGGTCTTCTCCAGGTCTTTCCCTGGGACTCCGACACCAGCTGGGGCCCCAACTGGAACGGCGGGGAGGATTTCTGCAAATACGCCATGGGAAGCCGCCCCGAGTTCAACAAGGAGTACCGCAACGTGGTCCGCGAAATCCGGGACCTTCTGTGGCAGCAGGACCAGATCAACGGGCTCATCGACATGCTCCAGGATCGCGTGATCAGTTTCCAGCAGGCCGATCGCCTGCGCTGGACCAGCGCACCCTCCTCGGCCGGCACACAGAACGACGGCGATATCCGCGTGCGCACGCGCGACATGAAAAACTTCGCCTTCACGGGGGGGACCTGGACTGGGGGCGACAGCGGCACGATGGAATCCGGATCCCGCGATAGCGGAACCTCCGGACGCGAGGGCCGAGACGCCTACCTCGATGAACTGGGAGCCGATCCTTCCATCCCGGACACTCCCATCATCACCGACCTCAGCGAGGAGGACCACCCTGCCAATGGGTTGCGCTTCGAATCATCAGCCTTTTCGGACAGCTCCGGTGATTTCGGAGCCATGGAATTCCGTATCGCGGAGCATGCTCCCTATGTCCGGGGCAGCAACGTCCCCTTCCCTTTTGAATGGGCCGCCACCTGGGAAAGCAGCGAACTCGACACCTTCACCTCCACCATCACACCCCCGGCCTCTGCCGTGCGCGGCAACAAGACCTATCGTGCCCGGGTGCGACACATGGACAGCACCGGACGCTGGAGCCACTGGTCCACGCCGGTCGAATTCGTAGCTGCTGACCCCTTCGCCACCGACCATCAGCAGGGTCTCGTCATCAGCGAGATCATGTACGAGGGTCAGTCGAACGTCGACGGCCTTGGCCAGGCGCAGCTCGAG
>JAAZXD010000465.1:2242-2546 GCA_014240355.1 Roseibacillus sp.
AGCGAGATCATGTACAACCCGACAGGGTCAGATGATCTCGAATTCGTCGAACTGCGCAATATCGGTCCCGTCCCGCTGGATCTCACCGATGTCCGCTTCACCAAGGGCATCGACTTTAACTTTGCCGATGGTGCCATTCACGTCCTGGCTCCCGGTCAACGCCTGCTTGTCGTCCGTAACGCGGCTGCATTCGCAAGCCGTCACGGCGACGGCTTCCCCCTTGCCGGTGAGTTTCCAGATGACAAGCTCAACAACGCCGGCGAAAACGTGAAGCTCTCCTTCGATGCAGGAACTGCCATCGAGG
>JAAZXD010000466.1 GCA_014240355.1 Roseibacillus sp.
CAAGCGACCTCGTCAACTGGACCGATGCCGGCGCCGAATTCTCCCTGCTCTCGTTCACCAATCATGGCGATGGGACGGCCACCCGGACCTACCAAAGTGTTTCTGGACTGGTGAGCGCAGCTGTGCCCCGACGCTTCGTGCGGGTCGAGTTCTCCCGCTCACCCTAGGGGTTGTCCCGGCTGCTCCTTCGTGAAATTCAGCTTGGGTGTGAGCGGGCAGGAATTCACCTGCCTCTCACTGCGAACAGCCTGGTCATTGTGCGAAGATAGAGATTCCCGTGCGCGATTGCCGGGGTGCTCCGGCAGAGTTCGCCGAGGTCGGTCTGGCCCAGTTCCTGAAATTCATCCGTCGCCGCGATACAGCGCACCACGCCATCGGCATCGACACAGAAGATCTTCTTCCCGTCACTCACGGGCGACCCAAAGTAGGTCGCGCCCCCAATCCGCTCCCGCCAGATCACTTTCCCGGTCTGATGATCGACACAGGTCCCAATGCCCTTGTCTTCCCACAGGTAGACCCGGTCTCGAATCACGATCGGGCACGGGATGTGCGGGACATTGCGCTCAATCCGCCACACTTCGCTCAACTGGCCGTCCTTGAGCATCATCGCCACGGCGTGCTTCGGCTCGTTGGTGAACCCACAGGTTCCGATGATGAGATCGCCCGCCAGGACCGGCGAACTGACGGCCCGTTCCTTCTTCTTCAAATTGAACACGCTGACATCGCTCAGGACCTTGCCGCTTTTTGGATCCACTGCGGTGAAGCCATGCTGCCAATTCGTAAACACCAGGGTTCCGTCCCTGGTTACCACCGGCACCGAGTAACTCAATCGTACGCTCTTGCGCGGAATCTCCCATCGCTTCTGTCCCGTTTTCTTATCCACCGCCACCAGGCTGCTCTCCCCGTCCTGGTCGTTGTTGATCACCACCAGATCACCATGAACCATCGGGGAGGCTCCAAAACCGTGGCCCCCTTTGATCGCCCCGAGGTCCGCCTGCCAGACCTGCTCCCCGGCGTGAGTCAGGGCGGTCAGGGTGAGCTGCTCCTTTGTCCCCCAGGTCAGGTAGACGTTTTCGTTGTCAACTGCCGGCGTTGTTGAGGCCGGAGAATTGAAGCGATGCCCCTTGAACTTCGCGGTCCGGTAGGACTTCTGCCACAGGATCCTGCCGTCTTTGGCGCTCACCGCGACAACGGTGCGCTCGCTCGTCCTGAGGTCCCCACAGAGCAGGAAGATCCGCTCCCCAACGATTGCTACCGAACCATGTCCAACCCCCGGAAGGTCGATCTTCCAGATGAAATCACCAGCCTTCCAACTCGCCGGAATGTCCGCACCCGTCACCACACCCTCACCATTCCTGCCACGGAAACGCGGCCATTCCGGTTCGGCAGCCCATGAGGATAGGGCCTGGGCGAGAAGAAGGGTGATGGTCCCGAGCATTCGGAGCATGCCCGGGACGCTATCTCATCCGTTCCCATAGTCCAACCTGGGATCGATCAAGGGAGCGCGCAAAGGGATCAAGATATGCCAACTTCGCTTCCAGGTCCTTGAACTGTTTCTGTGCATCGATTCCGGCCTGAAAATTAGTTCGCAATCCCTGGAGAGAACCCGGACACTTTATCCTGAAACCCCGGAAAGGATGGATCATTCGTGAAGTTTTCTATCCCGCTTCTTTTCGGGGTTGTTCTTTTCCTGGCCTTCGGGCCTTCCCGGCTGGCGGCGGCTGGTGATTCGATCAGGGTCCTCATCGTAGATGGGCGTAACAGTCACGATTGGCGCATTACGACTGATGCCCTGCGGGCAACTCTCAATGCGACCGGCCGATTCGAGGTTTCGGTGTCTACTGCTCCGGGACAGAAGTTTCCAGGAGCGCTCCGGAGGCCGGACTCCAGTGACGCCGGGGTGCAGTCTGCCTATAAAAAGGCCCTGGAGGACCATGCGGTGGCGGCCCGGATGTTGAAACCGGCTGCGGACAAGGCATGGCAGGGGTGGAGGCCGGACTTCGATAGTCATGACGTCGTCATCCTGAATTACACGGGTCGTGACTGGCCGGCAAACGTGCGCACCGCCTTCGTGAATTATGTCCGGAGCGGCGGGGGAGTGTTTCTTGTCCACGGGGCAACTAATGCATTCCGCAACTGGAAGGAGTATAATGAAATCATCGGTCTTGGCTGGAGGCCCGCCACCCATGGGAAGGCGATCAAGGTGGATCCGGGGAACGGCGAAGAATTCCAGGATGAGGCAGCCGGGAGTTCCGCCCACGGTTCGAAGCATTCTTTCCAGGTGACGGTGCGACAACCGGATCATCCGGTCATGCAGGGGTTGCCGGGCAGGTGGATGCACGCGAAAGATGAGCTGTGTCACGATATGCGTGGTCCGGCGAGGAACCTGAGAATCCTTTCCTCCGCGTGGTCTGACCCGGGGCAACGGGGGACCGGACAGCATGAACCCATCACGTGGGAGGTCACCTGCGGCCGGGGCCGGGCGATCGTGACCTCCATGGGCCATTGTTATCACGACGAAAAGTTCTGGGAGAGCCTGCATTG
>JAAZXD010000467.1 GCA_014240355.1 Roseibacillus sp.
ACTCCTCTAAAAGACGACGGGGCCGACGAAGTCCGTGATGCCCTGGCGGGCCATCGAAGACGTAGTCAACTGCGCGGTGAAGTAGGTGTGGGCGAGGATGACATCGCTGTTGGGCGGCGTCATGAACTCGGTCATGCGGAAGTCATCGTTGGTGAGGATGGCCAGCTGCATTCCGATTCCGGTTGCCTTGCCCTGAACCAGCGGGTTCTTCCCAGGAACAGTGAAGTACTCGGGCTTCAGGTTGAAGTCCTTGACAGCACGCTTTCCAGTGGTCGTCAGGAAGTAGGTGATCCCAGTGTTGTTCAGCGCCTCGTCAGGAATCACAGGAGTTCCGTTGAAGAGGAGGTTCTGGAAGCCCTGGTTCCACAAAGCCACGTCCCGCTCTTCCTGATTCGGGGCCACCAGCCGCTTGAAGAAGCGGTAGACCTGGGGGTCCGTGATCATGATGTCGGGATGGGTGCCCTTGGTGGAGCAATCCATGTAGACCTGCTCCCACTGATCAAGGCCATCGGTTCCGAAGGCGGTGATCTGCTGGCGCTGGTTCTGCCAGTTGGGGTAGGTCAGGGGGGAGATTCCGCCCGGGGTAAGGGCGAACGGTGCAACACCGCCCTGGATAAAGCCGGCAAGACCGTTCAGCTCAAGCGGGGCAGCCGCGTTGTTCTGATAGAGCTGACGACCAAGCTCGTTCACCAGGCTGATCTTGGCGATAGCAAGCTTCGCGTTCAGCAGGTTGACGACCTGATAGGCACCACGGTTCTGAGACAACTCGGTGTTGTCCAGCACCATAGAGGCGCGGTTCTTGTACCAAGTGTGGTAGCGGGCCGTGTCGGGTCCGTCCTCGGGGGAGGTGGCGAACGTCGCGTAGGTGCCGATGGCACTCACGTTGGACGACTCGGTGATGACCACCGGAAGGCGGCACTCGGTGCCACCCTCGTACTGAACTGCGCCCTGGCGGTAGAAGTGCCAGAGGAGGGGGTTGGCCTGGACGATCTCCATCGCCACGGTATCGCGCTGGGCGATGAGAGTGGTCGAGTAAACGCGACCAAGGGCGAGTTCGCCCGGAGGGGAACCAATAGTACTGGCAGCCATGTTGCTTCCTTAGATGTTAACCCCCTGCTCTCGGAGCGCTCTGGTTGCTGCCTCAAGAGGGGTTTCCCGCTCTTTCTTCCTGACAGATGTTCCTTTGCGAGCCGCAACAGGGGCCGCCTCTCGGCGTTTCTTAGACTTGGCCGCTGTCTTGGCTGCACCAGACTGCACTTGGGCAATCTTAACAGCCAACCTAACGGCACGATCCGGGTTGGTTTCGGCCATAACGGCCAAGTCGGGATCGCTGTCAAGAACCTCGCCAACCTGGGCTGCCAGAGTGCCGTGATCAACATCGGGGTGCTCTGAAGCCCAGCCCTGGTACGCCTTTACGACGCGCTGCTGTGCTGCCAGAGGTCTGATGTCTTTGGCCGTGTCTGCAATACCCAAAGCATCCATCTTCGACTGAACGGCCCTGTTGACGTAATAGTTGATCACGTCTTCGGGGCTAGCACCCTTGTTAAGGTCGGGGACTTCCTCGACCTGTTCCGCAGGCTCTGCCTTCTGCTCGCGCTGAGACAAGAGGATTTGATCCACGACGGATCGCTGGTCCTCAAGCTTGTTTCGCTCGCTAGAAAGAGCCTGTGTCTTTTGGGTGTAATCCGCCTGCCTTAGAAAGCCCTTCTTAACGGCAGCCCTGACCTCGTCAGGAATTCCGTCGAAAGACTCAATGAAGGCCATTGGATCCTCAGAATAGTCTGGAGACTCAGTGGCTTCGTTCTCAACCGCCTCGTCTGTCGAAAAACCGGTCTCTTCGGGGGAGGTATCCTGGGTTTCCAGGGCTCCGTCTGAAGAGGTGTCGGGGACATCCATTGGCATCTATCTCTCCCTCTGGATCGGTTGTTTGCCGATCACTTAGTCATCAGGCTGTAACCATACACCAATGTCAAGTACCATCCGGCCATGGCTTCAAGAAAACCAAGGCTGTCCGACGACGAGATTAAAACGTGGCACATGCGGGTATCCGGGGCTGAGAAGGCCCTAGAAGAAAGCGTTTTGCCTGGGTGGAAGCGAGTCCTCAGGGACTACGCTGGCGAGAACAGCGAGGACGGCCTCGTCTACGGCGGCGGGGATGTGCCTGATTTCAACTTCCTGCTGGCGACTGCCAATGTGCTGCTGCCGGCCGTTGTCTCTGCAGACCCCTATCTAAGGTTCCTGCCAAGGCGGCCAGGCGATGAGGGCGGCTCCAAGAGGGCCGAAGCTGCTGTCAACTACGTGTTCAGGGAGATCGGCTTCCGGCAGCCTCTTGAGGACGTTGCGTTGGACAGCGCACTGTTTGGCATTGGCTATCTCAAGGTTGGGTATGACCCATCTGGGGCCTTTCTTCTTGAGGAGGACTACGACACCGGGCCAGAGCAGTTCGATGATGACGAAGAGGATGTTCTTTCTCCAGAGGCCAAGCGCTCGCTTATGTTGGCCATGGCCGAAGAGGATGTTCCGTTTGAGGAGGGTCCTT
>JAAZXD010000468.1 GCA_014240355.1 Roseibacillus sp.
TTCCTCTGGAACCGCTATTTCCTGCAGGTGGGCCTTCCAGATCACTTCTCCGGCCAGATTGATCACAGCCTGGTCATAGAGTTGCTCGAGAGAGACATGGGCGTAGCCGCCCCTGAACGGTTCGGCCCTGGCGAAGTTGGCAGGAATGATCAGTTCACCGGTCCTGGAAAGGTAGCCGAAATTCTGGGTCTTGAGATCGCGAACGACCGCCAAACCGTTAAAGAATCCACGGTCGACATAATACTCGTCCGGCACATCTGCGATGAACTTGCCGGTCGACCGGCGTAGGATTCCGAAGCGGGGTTTGCCGGGGATGCGTCTGGTCCTTCTGGCCACCACCGCATCGCTCTCGGAATTCTCATAGCGCCGTTCGATCTGCCACTCCCCCTTTTTCTCCATGAGCCATTCACCATCCCGGTTCATGAGGCGTCCATCCACCACGGCGGCCCCATTGATGAATCTTCCAACCCGGCGGAACGGGCCCTCGGCAATCACGTCAGCATCTGTATTGATAATTGCCCATTCAGTGGAGCGAACATCAAGAGACACCCCGGCGCGCCCCCCGGAAAAGTCATTCACGGTCAGATCCTCGAAAGCATGGAGCAGATTGCCCTGGTAATCGATGAGAGTCCAGGTGCCGTTTCCCCGCCCGTTGCTACCGGGGCGGTCAGCGGTCTCCAGGTTGACCCAGGCTCGTTCACTGTTGAACGGGCGCCCTCCGGCAAACCTGGTCTTGATGAAGGGTTTGCCGTCCTTGCGAAGATATTGTACGTAGGCTGTGTCGCCCGTTCCGTAACGCGCCAGAAAGATGGGCGCATCAGAGCCGGCCTGCAGCCCGGTAGGGCCTACCCGGGATACCCCAAACATGGCCATTCCCTTTGCATCGAGAACTCCCAGATGCGGGCCTTCAACCACCGCAAATTGCCAGAGGCCGCTGGCGAAGCCATCGTGGTGGATCTTCTTGATGGACCGGCGGAACGCCCGTTGACCCGCGATATTGATGAAATAGGATTCATCGCGCTGAAGTTTATCATTCCATTCCCTCACGGCCAGGAGGGCCTGCTCCGGTAGTGTTAAGGGTGTCAGCTTCGCGGAGGGATGAGCTCTAATATAGCCCTGGTCGACCGCGCTGAGCCGTTCAAGGGTCACGGTGACCATTTTTCCATTTTCCATGCGGAGGTTCACCTTGGACTTGCCACTCAACCCGAGGAGTTCGGCAGTGATTTTGCGCCCTTTGACGTCAGTAAATTCCCGAAGTTCCGCCTGAAGATCCGGGCTTCCCACCAGGGTGGCGACCAGGACGAGAATCGCAATGAGATGAGCCGCAGTTTTCACTGCTCCAATAGGACTCAAAGGAACCGGGAGAGGCAAGCCATTCCCCTGCTGATTAGAGAACTCAAGCCCTCAGCATGCACGCGAGGGCCTCTTTTCCCGTCATGCCTTCCTCAATGCCGAGCGCTCGGGCGGATTCACTGACCCGGACGATGGAGGCTTCATACAGGTCCTCGGGATCAAGGAGCGGATGTTCCCGGGTGCCCTTGGCGACTGCAAATGCCATGCCGAATTCATTGGCACAGGCGATATCAAAAATACCGCATCCCACCACACCCCGGGCCGTGTGGATCGCGCAGTATTGCCCGCCCTCCCACCGATAGGATGATCCCATCGCCCTGCCATATGGAGTTTCAACAACCCGCTGGGTGGCCTCAGGTAATCCTTCGCTCATCAGGTTATCGTTCGGTCAGAGGTTTTCCGGTTCCTGGAGGAGTTCGTTAAAGCGATTGAGCAACATGCCGGCCCCGCCCCCATCGACCACCCGGTGATCAAAGGTCAGCATGAGATCTGCTTCGGTAACGGGAATAAAACTTCCCTTTTCCTGAGACCAGACCGGCTTCTTCACCCCGGCTCCGATTCCCAGAATGAGAGTTTCACTGGGCAGAGGAATGGGGGTGCCCCACATCAGGCCGAAGGTTCCGAAGTTGGTAACCGTGGCGATTCCCCCGCCGATGTTCTCCTCTGGAACCCGCCGTCCGCGTGCCTTTCGGACGAGATCGAGGTATTCCTCCATCAACTCTGCAATCGTGCGGGTGTCGACACTACGAAGAACGGGGACCAGGACGCCGTCCTCAACCTGTACTGCCACTCCGATGTCGAAGGCCCTGGGAGGGATGATCTGCTCGCCGATAAGATAGCCTGCGGAGGCCGGTTGTTCCGCCAACGCCTTGCCAAAGGCACGAAGCAGGAAAATCGTCAGCGGCGGTTTGGGGTCGAGGCTGCGCCGGTAATCAAGCAGGTTCTCAAGCGCGACCGGGCGACCTACCGAGGCCAGAGGTCGTGTCCAACTTCGCCGCATGGAGTCGGCTACTGACAGGCGCATGGACGAGGCCTGGCCGGAAGGCCAGGTAGAGACGTAATCCAGAAACTGCTCAAGATCCTCCACGGTGACCCGTCCACCCGATCCACTTCCCACGATGGCGGAGATGTCCGCCGCCCGCAGGCCGAGTTCGTCCATGCGGGCCTTCATG
>JAAZXD010000469.1 GCA_014240355.1 Roseibacillus sp.
GTGACCTTGACGCCCTTGCGCTCGGCTGCGGCGTTGAGAACGCTGCGGATGGCCCCGGCGGTGAACCCGCCCCGTCCGATTAGCATGGCCACATCGCTGTGATCCAGGATGAGCCGGAACGAGAGGTGGGTTGAATCGATCTCAGCCACTCGCAACTGGGCCTTGTCTGGGTGATCGATGAACTGCAGGGCAATATACTGCAGAAAACTTCTGATTTGGTCGGTTACCTCATGCATGGGTCTCTCCTGAAAGCGCCCCTAAATGGCGCGAGATTGCAGCAGTGTCGAGCCAAACTCGCCGCCCTGTGGCAGCCTAATCATCCGTGGGCTCCGAGGCTCACGGAATCAGGCAGTTGCGGGGGGGTGCCGGAATACGGTATCCACTGAATTCTCGATGGGGGAACGACTACTTTCGGGCCTTGCCCCGCTTGACCGCAAAAATGACGGTGGCGATGAAGGCGAGTAGCACCGCGCCAAAGAGGATACAGGCACGCAGGATATGACCGAAATTCACCTGGGGAGGTTCGGCGGCGGGAGGCGTTTCGCTCGGGGTGATGGCGAGAGTGATGAATCCCTCCTCCAGGGTGAGGGAGGTGAGCTTTTTCATCCAGGGGCCGAGAACCGCGTTGTTCAGGTAGACCTGGGCAGGGCGGTAGGGGGAGAAGACACCCACGAATCCCTCCGGCACGGTTCTGCCGGGCACCTCGATGTTCTCTACTACGAAAATGATTTCACCTCCGGTTAGTTCCGGCCTGGCGACCATGGTGCCGTTAAGATAGCGGAAGTCATCGGACTTGGTCGGGGCGCCCCGCATTTTGAAGGCGATGTCGATACGGACTTCATCTTCTGTGATCCGGGTTACTGAAAATGTTCCCCGCAGTTCCTTGAATTCCTCAAATGCTGCGAAGGCCAGGTTGATCTCCTCCGGGCTCAGTCTGAGAGCAGCCTCCCGCTTGTTTCCGGCTTCGGTGCGGAAGGTTTCCAACTTGGCATTGAGTTTGATTACTGCGGGCGCATTGGTCTCAAGGTCGGGCAGCGGGAGCTTCCGGAGTGAAGTTTCGGTAAACTTCGAGATTTCCCGGTGTTGCTTGAAGAGGTTCCAGACCCCGAATCCCACCAGAAAGGTCAGGGAGGCCAGGGCCACGATCATGATGAGGCAGCCGGCTCCCGGGCTCTGGGTGCGGTCAGGGTCTGCCTTGGGGGTGCCATGGGTGGCGGATTCCCGGTCTTCCGGCAAGGGATCGGTGTCAGGCTCTCTTTTAGGCACGGGAGGGATTTAGCGTGATCGGAGGGATTTGGGAAATCCTTCTTGGCGGAGAGGGGGCGCAAATGGTTATGGGCTTTGGGGTTGGGGTGCTAGGCTCCGGACGTAGCACGCATTCTGGTTGGCCTTTCGGGAGGAGTGGACTCCTCGGTGGCAGCAGCCCTGCTGGTGGAGCAGGGCCATGAGGTGGTGGGTGGTTACATGAAGAATTGGATCAACGAGGAGGGTATCCCCGGGGATTGTCCGTGGGAGGAGGACCTGGAGGATGCAGCTGCGGTGGCGACCACGCTGGGCATCGAATTCAGAGTGGTGGATCTGATCGATCAGTATCGTGAACGAATTGTCGATTACCTGCTCGTTGGTTACCGTTCGGGGGTCACGCCGAACCCCGATGTCCTCTGCAACCGGGAGATGAAGTTCGGAGTCTTCCTCGACTATGCGCTTGCGCAGGGGTTTGAGGCGGTGGCCACCGGACATTATGCACGACGGCGTGAGCTGGCAGATGGGAATGCAGTCATCCTGAGGGGGGCTGATCCTAACAAGGACCAATCCTATTTTCTCGCCCTGATGACCCAGCGGCAGGTGAAGCATGCGCTCTTCCCGGTTGGGGAAATGCTCAAGCCCCAGGTCCGGGAAACCGCAGAGCGTTTTGAACTTCCTACCGCGAAAAAGAAGGACAGCCAGGGAATCTGTTTCATCGGCAACGTCAAGATGTCGGAATTTCTCCGACACTACGTTCCGGACTCACCGGGAGAAATCGTTGACCTGGAGGGAGGGGTCCTGGGGCAGCATCAGGGCCTTCATCTTTATACTCTTGGCCAGCGCAAAGGGCACGGGGTGGCCTCACCCCGCGAGGGGATGGCGTATGTGGTGGTAGCCAAGGATGCGGAGAAGAATCATCTCGTGGTGGGCTGGGACGAACGATCCACCCCCGGACTTTATGCTGGGGATTGCACGGTCACTTCGCTTTCGTCCGTAGGAGAAGTGCTGCTGCCTGGAGGTGGTCCCTGGCGTTGCGAGGTGCAGCCGCGCTATCGTTCCCAGGCCGTGGGGGCTTCCCTCGAGGAGGATGGAAACCGGCTAAAACTGCATTTTGACCAACCCCAGCGGGCCCTTACTCCGGGTCAAATTTGTGCTTTTTATGAGGGAGGACGGCTTCTCGGAGGTGGAATCTTCGAGCGAATTGGAGACTAAGGACGCGGCTCTTTTTTTAGGATTTATCTAAATTTCAGGAGTTGGCGGAGAAGTCTTACAGGAA
>JAAZXD010000046.1:0-4081 GCA_014240355.1 Roseibacillus sp.
GGAGTCGGATGTCATCGTCGAGGGATTCGTCGACCGGGGAACCGTCGGGACTCGGAAAAGCATCCTCTTCTTCAGGAGAGGATGCCAGATCCTTTTCAGACGAGTTGCCCACCTCGATCAATTCGATGCGCTCTTTGGCGGAGGAGAGGACCTTCTCGCAATGCCGGAGCAGTCCTGCACCTTTTTCGTAGTGCGCGACCAGGTCTTCCAGCGGCAGTTGATCGTTCTCCATGGCTTCTACGAGAGCTTCCAACTCCCCCATGGCACCTTCAAAGGTGCTTGCTCCGGTTTCTGTTGCCTTCTTGGTAGCCATGGACCCTCAAGGAATGATCTAGGGAGTGTCTGTAGAGGGTGCCACTGACCAGAAGATGAGGAGGCTATCGACAAAGCGTACCGGATTGGGATAACGGGAGAGGAGCGCCTTGAGTTCAGGATCACGGTTCGCGAGAGTGCCTGGCGCACTCCGGGTAGAGACGGAGGCCCAGCCGTCCAGGATCAGGGGAGACCATTCCTCGTACTCGTTGTAGACGCCCGGAAGGGGCTTGTTGCTGTGAGAATAGGGCGAAATCATGAGACCCGCGAAGGGCGTGTCCTGAGAACCAGCAAGATTTTCGAGTTCCTTGAAATCATCCACCCGGTTGGGCAGCCAGAGTGCAGTACGGTCAGCATACCAGGCCACCGCCCAGGGTTGATCGGTAACGACGATTTCGTTCTCGCGGACTTGAGCGGCCAGTCCGGTATTGAGAGCGGCCGGATAGTAGGGTGGCCAGTGAGGAGGCACTGTGCCGGCCTTGCCCACCTCCCGGATCTGGCGCGGGAGGTCGAGGACCATGGGGCCGGCGCTGATCAGGATCGCGACCACGAAGTGGGCGTTACGCAGGGGCGGGATTTCGGTGTGAACCTTGAGACGGCTCCAGAGGATGGCCACAAAGGCAAGGCCATAGGCAGCGAAAAGGGGAGCGAAGAGGACGTGCAACTGGTTGGGATCGGTGGCGGTGCCTGCTTTGAGGCCAAAGATGGCCATTCCGATGGCTCCAAAAAGCCACATGAGGAGAAGGCACCATCGAAAATTGGCAATGGATTTTCGCTTGAAGGGATGAAGCAGGGAAAGGAAGAAGAGTGGCGCGGTCAGGAGGGATCCGAGGTTGGTGTAGAGGTCCCCGGCCTGGAGAATAGTGGTTCTTACGATCTTGAAGGGAAGGTTTTGAAGGGGCAGGTGGGCATCCTGGAGGTTGTAGGTGCGCATTACGGAGTCCTCGCTGGTACCGAGGCCATTGAAGACCGCCAGAATGGAAGTGCCCCCCATGCTCCCGCTGAACTGTTTGTTCTTGATCAGCGGCAGGAGGGACACGAGGAGAACAAATCCCAGGGCCGCGAGGCCGGCGGCTCCTCGCGGACGAAGGAAAAACCCGGCATAGACTGCAAATCCCAGCACAATCCAGATCGCCAGCCAGTGGGTGAGGGCGAGGAGTCCGAGGAAAGCGGCTGCGATGAGAGCAGGCCCGATGGCGATCCGGCCTTCCTCCGTGGTCTCCACCGCACGGTATGCGAAAAAGCAGGCGCAGGAAAAGAGGAGCAGCATGAACATCTGGGGCAGCCCGGTCTGGGAAAATTTCCAGTTGAGATCACAGAGCAGCATGAGCAGGGCCGTTACACCTCCGATCCTGCCGTCGAAGATTCGAGAGATGAGGAGATAGTTTACCCCGATGGCGATGAGGAAACAGATCACCGAGGTGGCCGCCACGACTCGATCGAGCTTATAGACGGTGTCGTTTTCGGTCATGCGCCACTTGTCCGCGTCGTCTCCGCCGACGAATTTGAGGGCCCAACTCAGGAGGATGGGATGCAGGGGTGCGTGATAGGTGTCGCGGTTGGCATCCTTGATGATTGGCTGACCACTCCGGACTTCACCGTTCTGCCAGATCGAGACCGGTCGCAAAACCTTGGTGGTGAAGCCCTCGTTGCGTGCGATTTCGCGTGCGATCTGTGCCTGGTCCATGCCCTTGGCGGAGTCCAGTCCTCGGAAGGTGACGAGGAGGTAGAGGAGCGAAATGCCAATCAGCAGGATGAAAAAGAGAACGCGGCGAATAATTATGCCGGCGTTGGCGGAAACAGGGTTATCTGCGGTACTCATGATGCGGGTTTAAATCAGGGTGCGTCCGAAGTGCTCGAAAGGTTTTTCAGTTTTCGTTGCAGGGTGCGCCGACTGATGCCTAGCAAATCTGCGGCCTTGGTGCGATTCCCGCTCGTGTGGCGCAGGGCGCTCCGAATGGCGTGCATTTCAAGATCATGCAAGTTAAATTCTCGGGGAGGCGCAAGGCCCTTTTCGGCCACGTTGGCGGGATCTGCGTTTTCAGCGGGGATGGAGAGAGTATTCTGATCGAGAAAGGCAGGGAGATGGTGCAGTTCAATGCCCTCTTCATTGGACATGACTACCCCGTGCTCGATGGCAGTGCGCAGTTCCCGGACATTCCCGGGCCAGGAATAGTGACGAAGAAGGTTCAGGGCATCGTCGCTAAGTGGTTTGAGGGGGCGACCGTTTTCCTCTGCGAATTCACGCAGAAAGGAACTGGCCAGCAGCACGATGTCTTCAGTTCGGTCCCGGAGGGGAGGCATCCTGATGGTCACGACGTTCAGTCGGAAAAAGAGATCCTCGCGGAACTGACCGTTGGTGACCAGTTCACGCAGGTTCCTGTTGGTGGCGGCTACCACTCTGACATTGACGGCAATGGAGGTGTTGGAACCCACCCGCTCGACGGTCCGTTCGGAGAGTACACGGAGGAGTTTGACCTGGGTGGTGGCATCAATTTCTCCGATCTCGTCGAGGAAGAGCGTGCCACCATCGGCCTGTTCTAGACGTCCGATGCGCCTCTGGTGGGCGCTGGTGAAAGCGCCTTTTTCGTGACCGAATAGTTCGGACTCAAGCAACTGGGAGGAGAGAGCCGCGCAGTTCACGATGACGAGCTTGTCGGCGGGACGTCCGCTCAGGTCATGCAGTGCGTGGGCGACAAGCTCCTTCCCCGTACCTGATTCGCCCTCGATCAGGACTGTGGCGCGAGTGGGCGCGACCTGGGTAACCATCTCTCCGATCCGCATCAGGGCCTGGGACTTTCCGATGAGTCGTTCGAGGCCGGCGCTTTGGCTCGCAGTCTTCTTCTTGAGTTCGCGGTTTTCTGAGGTGAGTCGTCTGTTTTCGCTTTCGATTTCGCGTCCACGGGCTGCCCGGGCCACGAGAAGTTCGACTTCTTCGAGGTTCAGCGGCTTGGTTACGAAGTGCCAGGCGCCCCGTCGCATTGCCTCCACCGCGGTCTCGACCGAGCCGTAGGCAGTCATCATGATGGAGACGGGTGGTTTGGTCAGGGTGAGCGCTTCATCAAGGAGATCCATTCCCGAGTCCGTTCCGAGTCGAAGATCAGTGAGGAGGATATCGACTGGTTCACTCTTGAGAACCTGGCGGGCTTCCCGGGCGTCGGCTGCGACGTACACTTCGAAGCGCTCATCGAGAGCCTGGCGCAAGCCGTCTCGGGTTGGCTTTTCGTCGTCTACTATCAGGACGATGGGATTCATGAGTGTTGCTACGGGGAAGGCAGATGGCTGGGAATAACTGGTTCGTCACGCTGCAGGGAAGGGGAGAATGGAGATGGTTGTCAGACTTCGATGACGGATTTGGGTTTGGGCGAGGAATCCTCGATGAGGCGGACGCGTTTTTCGACACTGGGGAAGTAGAGACGCACCGTAGTTCCCTCCCCTTCCTCGCTTTCCACTTCGATCTCGCCGCCATGTTCGCGTACGATGCGGCGGACGATAAGGAGGCCGAGACCGGTGCCGGACTTGCGACCGGAGCGGAAGGGCTCAAAGAGGGAGCCCATCAATTCCGGCGAAATTCCAGAGCCGTTGTCCTGCACGGAGATCACGACTTCGTATTCATTGAACCGGGAATCGACATGGACGTCGCCGCCCGAGCCGGGCAAGGACTGGTAGGCATTCTTGAGCAGGTTGAAAAAGGCCTGTTTGAGTTGATCGGCATCGAGGGGTAAAGAGGGAAGCTGATCGTCCAGTTTGAGATGCACGCTCACGTTTC
>JAAZXD010000046.1:4091-13104 GCA_014240355.1 Roseibacillus sp.
CAGGGCGAGGGTATCCTCAATCACTTTATTGAGATTGCCGGTCTTGCGGAGTGGACTGGTGGGGCGGATGGCGTGGAGGAATTCCTTGAGCAGGCTGTCGAGTCGTTGGATTTCGTTGCGTGCCGTGGTGAGATGTTCATCGAGATTCTTGCGATCGCCCGGGGGCAGGTCGCTCACCTTGCGTTCCAGAAGCTGAAGGTGGATTCCGAGCGAGTTGAGAGGATTACCGATTTCGTGAGCCACCCCGGCAGCCAGCAGAGTAAGGGCGTTGAGTTTTTCGCTTTCTATGGCTTCCTCCGTCTCGCGCCGGGACTGCGTGATATCGCGGACCAGCATGACATAGCCCAGCAATTCCTCCTGGCCATCCACATCCTCCACGAGGGGTGAGAGATAGAAGTTGAGAAAGCGGTTCTCGGGATAGAAGACTTCCAGATCGCGATTGACGGTCTGGCGCCCGGGCCCGATCAGTGATGTCCAATCCAGCCCTCGGACAAGGAGGTCGAGGGATTGCCCCACCGCCTCCTCGGCCTGCAGTCCGAAGAAGCCGCAGGCTGCACCATTGAGGAAAGTGACCGCACCCTCGGGATCCAGGATGAGGACACCCTCCTGGAGAGCATCGAAGACGTTTTCGAGAAATCCCCTTTCCCGCACCAGGCGGTCCACCAGGCTTTCCACCTGACGGGGGCTCAGGCGATCGAGTCGTGCGATCAGTTTCTCGATGAATCCGCTGTTCAAGGTCTCTTTCCGGGTTGCCGGTTCTGCGTTCTTGGATATTGAAGGGTGATGAGTGACGTTCAGGTGGTCCTGTGTACCTTCCCAGATCTCCCTCAGGCGCGACATATTGGCACACTTCTGGTGAAAAAGCAACTGGCGGCCTGTGTGAATCTGATCCCTGCGGTGGAGTCCATTTTTTGCTGGGAGGGCAAGATTTGCAACGAATCGGAAGTCCTGGCTGTTTTCAAGACAACCGCGGAGCGTTTCGATGAGTTGGAGCGCGAATTACAGGCCCTTCATCCCTACGATGTGCCGGAACTACTGGCCCTGCCGGTGGGGGCAGGAAGTGAGGCCTACCTCAAGTGGGTTCGGACCGGGACAGCCGGTTGAGATTTGTGGGAGCGATTTCTCGCAGAGACCTGGGCGTCGTGCTTCCATCGGTTACCGGACTGGTCCCTGCCCATGCTTCGCCACGCTGCCCTTTTCTCCTGTGTGCTCATTCTGGGTTCCGCCTGCGGGAGCGCCGCTGAAGTGAAATGGACCGCTACCGGCAGGGTGCAGTTTGTTCGGGGGACGGATCTGCTTCAGGTTGCAGCGATTGAGGATCCGGTTTCCATCGAACTGAGCTACGATAACGCGAGTGAGGGACGCGTCTTCAGGCAGTTTTTCGATCTCAGTGACCAGCTCTTCTGGCAGCAGGAGGAATACTATGATGCCATTGATATTGATCTCAGGATCAGGATTGGAGGGAATACCTGGCGAGGGACGCTGGTCTCCGGATCGGAAGGTCCGCCTTACAGCATTGAGATCCAGGATGTGAGGGTGACCGGGGATACGGTAGACTTTTTCAAGGTCACGGTAGCGGGAGAGGACGGGGGAGAATTTCCTTCCTTCCCCGGGGGGACGGTGGGAGCAAATCCCAGCCTGCGAGTGGAATTTCGAAACGAATCGACGGACGATGGAGATCCTCCCGACTATCTCCATTCCACGGACCTGAAATGCGTATCACAGAGTTTTACGCGTATTACCGAGGCCAGGGGTTCGATTTCCAGCGGGACAGGCCAGCTGATCAATTTCGCTTTGGATCCTTCCACTGTCCGGACGCAACTGGTCGAGGTGCAGGCTATCGAGTTGAAGAAGGTTACCTACGATCACGAATTCGAAGAGGTATCGCTGACATGGACCAGCACCCCGGGCAAATTCTACATCATTCAATATCTCGCCAACGATCTGTGCTGGCGTGAGAAGAGTTCCACCCTGGCGGACAGCACGGAGACGACCTGGGCAGTCCTGTCGTTCGGCGACAAGGGAATCTATCGAGTGGTGGAGGAGGAATAGCGGAGCGGTCCCTGCAAGGGATGAAGATGTAGTCCGGAGGACGGATCAGCGCGTGATGCGGAATCCCCGGGCATTTTCGAGCAGAGCAATCTTTTCGATCTGTACCTCCTTGATAAAGTGCGCCACCGGGCTCTCTTCCGTGATTTCGGCCAGGTAAGCCTCCACCTCGTCGGGTTCACCCATGATCTCCAATTCCACTGTGCCGTCGGGCAGGTTTCGAACAGCCCCGACCACGTCGAATCCGGTGGCGATCTCCCTGGTGGTGTAACGGAAGCCCACACCCTGAACCCGACCGGAAAAGATGACTCGCTTGGCGATCATGTGTCGGCAGGCTACGCGTGAATCGGTTTTGCTGTCTACCGTAGAGAAGACAAGTTGCCACCGGAGAGAAGAAGGTCCCGGTGACCGGGGAGCCAGCTGGTCCCGGTGGGCCACTGCAGGTTCGTCATGGATTCCAGGGTTTCATCGTCGGCACAGTTGGCCAGTAGCGTGGTCTTTCCGTGAACAATCACAGAGAAGCAGCGTCTGGGAGCGCCCGGCTTTTCGTGACGCCGGGAGAGGATCTCCGCCGCACGGATGGCTGCGGCCTCCGTCTCCCACCGGCAGACCCAGAGGAGGTGATCGCCGCTTGTGTTGGCGAAGAGTCGGTAGCGGTCTCCTCGCCAGAGCAGGGCGAGAGCCTGGGCCTGCTCGTAGCTTTCGATCCACTCGATGAGGGTCTGGATCTGCAGGGCCCCCAGTGATTCTTCCAGTTGGGTTTCCTGTCCGACCGGGGGTGCAGGAAGGGTCACCGGAGCAATGGCCGAAGGATCGCCCCCGAGCAATTCGAAGGTGCTCTGTGGCGGATCTTCGATCAGGCCCGGCAGGGTGCGGGATTTTGTGCGCAGCCTCGTCTCCAGGTAGATGCGGGCAACGCCCCGTTCCTGGGGGAGTTCGCCGAGGGCGGCCAGATAGATGGGCAGACTGGCCAGGAGTGCTTCCCGGGTGGTGACGAGGGAGGTTGGTAATTCAAAGGCTTCCCGGGATTCCTCTCGCAGCTTGGCCTGCAAGGACTCCGCGATGGCGGAATGCAGACCCGACTGGGTAATCCACTCGTCGTCACTTAGTCGGCCGATCACCATGGGGCTGTGCTGGTGAACGAGGAGGCGGGCAAGGAGGCCATGGAGGATGCTGCGATCCTCAACCTCGTTCTCGTTGAAGTCATTGGGAAGGAGAAGCTGGTTTTCACGTTCATCCAGCCAGCCCCGGACCCCTGTCGACTGGAGAGCTGTCAGCCCCTCCCTCATGGAGCTCCCGCCGAACTCGTGGAAGCCCATGAGTTCAAGGGCACGCGAACGCCGGGCGAGGCCCCCGGGCCCAAACTGGGCGGCAAGATTTTCCTCGATCCTGGAGAGGGAGACCTCTGGTTCGACCCGGTGGATCTCGGGGGTGGTCTTGAAGCGCAGGCCAAGGGTGTCTTCCACGTAGGCCTCGATACTGAGACCGGTCTCCTGCTCTTTGGTTGCTGCCGATTGTTGCGAATCGGGCCTGAGTAATACCAGCAGCGTGCCAGCAGCTGCCGCGGCCCCTGTCAGGGAGGCAAGTGTGCCGACGCCCTTCATGGATTCTGGCTGGATGGGTTCGTCAGGGCTTGAACGGATTATCGCGCGGAAATGTACCGTGTGAGCCGAACACTTCCTCCGCATTCTTGCCTTCCTTGAAGGTGTAAACCTCGGGAGCGGTGGAATTGCCCTGGGCGTCGTAGTTATAGTACATCACGCGAACGGGGGTTTCCTTTCCGGTGCGGGGATCGGTGCGCAGTGCCCGGGCATCAAACATGCGTTCGGCCTGCAGTCGACCGGTGGTCTTGCTGTAACCGTAAGAGACCTTGTAGAGGAGCGACTCGCGACCGTCGTAGATCTTGCAGGCGAGAGGGTCTTTCTGGGCGTTGAGGCGGTAGACCACGATCATCTTGACCGCCCCGTTGATTCCCCAGGTGCGCTTGACCAGCGTGCGGTCGTCGGGACTGCGACGGAAGACGGTTCGCGAACCATCCTGATGCCGCTTGATCCGCACGTTGGGGCCCTCCTTCTCCCACTTCTCCTGGAACTTGTCGGGGAAGGATTTTTTCTTGTTCTGCTGGCTCAGGCCGGCGCCGAGACTGAGACCCATCACGGCGAGGATGAGCGCAGTGATGCGGAGGCGATGCGGGGCATGCATGGGCCGGGAAAATAGCTGTTTGGCCATGTAATAGCAACGGCGAATCAGACAGCCGGAGATCCATGGCTGGAGGAATTAACGTAAAATGGCAGGGATTTTTGATGTCATGTCGGCGGATTTGGGCTTGGGTCCAGCGAGACGGTGACTTGGAAGATTGGCAGTCGCACTCTCGGGTTGGATCGGGGGATGATCATGGGCATCCTGAATGTTACTCCCGATTCCTTTTCGGATGGGGGCAGGTATCAGGGAGTGATCCCGGCACTTGAGCATGCGCGTAGCATGATTGTGGAAGGGGCGGAGATCATCGATGTGGGTGGCGAATCGACCCGGCCGGGAGCCGATCCAGTCGTCACATCCGAGGAACTGCGCCGGACTATTCCGATCATCGAGGCATTGCGGGCCGAGTGGGACGGGCTCATCTCGATTGATACCAGTAAAGCAGAAGTGGCGCAGAAAGCCCTGGGCGCCGGCGCCGATATAGTGAACGATGTATCCGGTCTGCGAGGGGATGCAGGTATGATCGATATCTGTGGTGAATCGGGATGCGGTCTTGTAGCCATGCACATGCAGGGAGAGCCACGCACGATGCAGGCCAGTCCCCACTACGACAATGTAGCGGAAGAAGTTCGCTGCTTCTTTGGGGAGCGATATGAGACCCTCACCGCGTCTGGTATCGACGCAGAGTGCCTGTGTTTCGATCCAGGGATTGGATTCGGGAAGACCTTGGAACACAACCTGGCCCTGCTTGGTCATCTTGACGAGTTGGTTGTGCGCGGTCGCCCGCTCCTTATCGGACTCTCCCGCAAGAGTTTCATTGGCAAGGTTCTCGGCGACGATTCATCCGTCCTTCGGGAATGGCCCACCGTGGCCCTTACTGCTGCTGCCCGTCTGCAGGGGGTTCTGCTCCATCGCGTGCACGCGGTAAAGGAGAACCACGATGCACTCCGCATGGCGGAGGCGGTGCTTGGAGGCGGGCTGCCGGGAATCAATGATCCATCCTGAGGCCGCCCGCTGTGTAGGCACAGGCAATGGCACTACTTGTTCCAGTAGATCACCACATTCCGGGTGGCTCGGCCACAGGCGATGATGTCGAGTTTTCCGTCCTTGTTGAGGTCGGCGACCTTGAGGTCCTCGCAAGCCATCTTGTTGTCATCAATGAGGTGGGTGCTCCACTTGCCGCCCTTGCCCCGGGCATAGAGTTTGATGCCGACCTTTCCTTCCTTGTTCTTGTTACGCCACCCGGCGATGACCTGAAGACTGTTGGTGCCGAGAACGTCGGCGTATGCGAGGGCGTGGCCCTGATTGAGGGAGTTATCCAGGACAGTTCGTTTCCACCTGTTCGCTTCACCCTTTCCACCTGCCATCTCGTAAACTGCCACCGTATTCCCGTGCATGGGTTCAATACAGGCGTAGGAGGCTGGGTTGAGAATGCCAATCCGGATTTCGCCCACGCCGCCGTTCATATCCGGGAGGGCAAGGTCGGAGGAGTTCCACTTTCCCCCGGCGAAGGAAATGGCCCTCGCGCCCTCCGCGCCTGCAACCACGATGTTGTCCGGCGAGAAGACCGAAGCGGCGCGATTCCTGCCTGCCTCCACGGAGTCGAAATTGTGAGTCTTGTGGAGCTCGTTGTTGATGATGGCGGTCTTCCAGTTGCCAACGGATGGATCGGCGGGTGGGATGTAGGCGGTGACATTGACCCCCTTGCCCTGGCCTCCCCGGTTTCCGCGGCCATGCAAGGGCAGGACCACCAGGGCAAATTTCTTCCCGGCGGTGCGGACCCATCTCATGCGGTGGGTGGTGGGATCATGAGCTAGTTGCACCGGTTTCACCTTGCCGAGGGAACCGAGATAATGAACGGAGCCCGACTGTTCCTCGCTGTCGGTGTTGCCAGGGTTCCAGTTGCCGCCAACTGCCACCTCAACTTTTCCATCTCCATCTATGTCGCGTGCTGCAATGCAGACATTATCGCGCAGCTGGGTCCGCTTCCCGCCCTTGTGAAAAGTGTGGAAGAGGTGCTTTTCCCAGGATGGATTCTCGTACCACCAGAAGTCGCTCTTGTCGGCGAGGAGGATGTCCTGGTCGCCGTCTCCGTCGACATCGCCAAGGGCGAGGCCGTAGCCGATGGCGATCTGCGGGTCGATGGTCTGGGCGTCGAACTTGGGGTCCGCAGCGTGAATGGGAGTGCTGTAGAGACCGAGGGATAGAGTGGTGGTAAGCGGAAGGATCTTCATGGGCAGGGAGGCATTGGAATGTGAAGAGGAATCTAGGGGGAGAGGAGGGGAGGGAGAAGCCCTCACTTGTAAATTTCTGGAAATCCCGTTTTCCGATCGTGGCGGATGACATTCGCCTGCTGCCGGAGCTCCGAAATGACCTGCCCCGACGATTACCATTGCCTGAACAAGGCTTCGCGTTAGGATCAGGTAGAGGTAGTGTTAGAATTCCTGCAAGAGCACTGGCGAAGCGCGGTGGAGATCCTGATTCTCTGGGTCTTCATCTATCAATTCTACCGCACCTTCCGGGCCACCCGCGGAGCGCGTATCCTGGTGGGCCTGGCCATGATTTTCGTGGCTCTCACCCTTGCGTCCCAACTTCTCCAGCTGGAGGTGATGCAATTCATTATCACGCGGGTTGCAGTGGTGGCCGCCCTCGCTCTCCTGATCATTTTTCAGCCTGAATTGCGGATGGCTCTGGCCCGTCTGGGGAGCTCCCGGCTGTGGTCCTTCAACATTACCCAGCAGGAGGAGTTTCTCAGTAGTGTGGCGGATGCGGTGTGGCAGCTTTCCAAGAAGCGCTATGGGGCCCTCTTCGCCATTGAGCGGAGTATCGATCTCAAGGATCAGATCGAAACAGGGGTGAAGATCAACGGGGATCTGAGTTCCGAGCTGGCGCTCACCATTTTCCATCCCAAAACGGCCCTGCATGATGGGGGTGTGGTCCTCTCCGGCGAGCGCATCGTGGCAGCATCCTGCGTCTTTTCGGTGAGCCAGACCGAGATCGGAGATCGTTCCATGGGACTGCGTCATCGGGCTGCGATCGGACTCACCGAAGAGAGCGATGCGGTGAGCATCGTGGTGAGTGAAGAAACGGGAGCGGTCTCCATATGTGTGGACGGCAGGATCGAGAGAAACATGGACGAAGATGGGTTCCGTGACCGGCTGGAAGAAATTTTCCTCAGCGACAGGGAAGGCGATAGTGATGAACAAGAGGCTACTGAAGAGGTTGTTCCGGAACAATTGGATACCCAAGATAGCGTCGCTCCTGGCAGCGATCGCTCTCTGGTTTCTGATTAACGGATACCAGAAGAACGACGCCGTCATGGGCGACCCGGTCGAGGAGACCCGGGATTGACCTCCGCCTGGTGCGCGAAGGGATCAGGGCGCACCGCATCGAACCCGGACTGCTTCCGACCTCTCCCCGTTTTCACTCCACAAATTCACCTCAGCCATGCCAAATGCCTTTCTTGTCACCGGGACAGACACAGGAGTCGGCAAGACCTACGTCACCTGCCAGCTTGTGCGCGCACTGCGGAAAGCGGGGGTGGACGCGGTGGGTTACAAGTCGGTGTGCTGTGGTGAACGGACTGATGCGGAACTGCTGGTGGCCGCCTCGGAAAATGCGGAGCCCATTGAGGCGCTCAACCCGATCTGGTACCAGGCTCCGGTCACGCCTGCGGTAGCAGCTGAACTGGAGGGTAAGCCGGTGAGCCTGGACGCAATCCAGGCCCATGCCGAGGCCCTGGCGGAGCGCCATGACGTTCTCCTGATGGAGGGTGTCGGAGGGTGGGAAGTGCCCATGACCAGGACGGAGACTTTTTCTGATCTGGCCCAGGCTCTCGGGTGGCCGGTCATCCTGGTGGCCGCCAACCGCCTGGGAGCACTCAATCACACTCTTCTGACGGAGCGTGCCATTCAGGATCGGGGCCTGGAGATTTTGGCGGTGATTCTCAACCACCTGACCGAGGAACATCATGTAGCAATGACTACCAATCGTCGTATCCTGAACGAGTTTCTCACTGTCCCGGTCCACTGCCTGGAGAACGATGATGATTTTCAAGGCAACGTCTTCGTGGAGGAGTTTCTGGAGGGGTCGCGGAGTGACTCCGACACGAGATAAGCGGAGCCCGGGTCCCCGTGGAAGTTTCCACCTTTGACTTTTTGATCTGCCGCGGCACGCTTCCATCATGAGCTCGCTCCCATCCGTCCCGGACGCCACCGGTCACTTTGGGCAGTATGGCGGCATGTTCGTGCCGGAGACCCTGATGGCGCCTCTGCAGGAACTGGCGGAGGAGTATGAACGGGCGCGGGTCGACGACGAATTTCAGCGTGAATTCGAGTCCCTCCTGACGGATTACTGCGGGCGGCCCACTCCGCTTTACCACGCTCGACGGTGGAGTGAGATGATGGGCGGGGCAAAGGTGTACCTCAAACGGGAGGATCTCCTTCACACCGGGGCCCACAAGATCAATAACGCAATCGGTCAGGCGCTCATGGCAAGGCGGCTGGGTAAGAAGCGCATTATCGCAGAAACTGGTGCCGGGCAGCACGGGGTGGCCACCGCCACGGTGTGCGCCAGGTTCGGACTTGACTGTACCGTTTACATGGGGCGGGTCGACATGGAGCGGCAGGCGCCCAATGTGCAGCGCATGGAACTGCTCGGGGCCAAAGTGGTTCCTGTCAGCGCGGGCCAGGCCACCCTCAAGGAGGCGGTGAGCGAGGCAATGCGTGACTGGGCCGCGACCGTGGAGAACACGCACTACATTCTC
>JAAZXD010000470.1:0-2188 GCA_014240355.1 Roseibacillus sp.
GCGGAGGGATCCAACGACGAACGTTACTGGGCCCAATGGCGGGGGCCTCTCGATACCGGAGTGGCGACCAAGGCGGACCCCCCGGTAGAGTGGAGCGAGTCCAGGAACATCAAGTGGAAGGTTTCCCTGCCAGGAAAGGGTCATTCTTCACCCGTGGTCTGGGCTGACCGGATCTACCTCACCGCTGCCATCGCCCATGGCACGCCGGTCCCGCCTCCAGCCGGGGTGCGGCCCGGCGCGCATGACAATATCCTCAAGGTGCGGCAGATGAAGTTCGTCGTGCTCGCAATCAACCGCTCCAACGGGAAGATCGCCTGGCAAAAAACCGTGCGGGACAGCATCCCTCACGAGAGTCGCCATGATACCGGCAGCTATGCCTCCGCTTCCCCCATCACTGACGGCGAACGGATCTATGCCTTCTTCGGATCCAATGGGATTTTCGCGCTCGACCTGAAGGGAAATGTCCTCTGGGAAAAGGACCTGGGCGACATGCACACCAAGCACGGGCACGGGGAAGGAGCCTCCCCCGCGCTACACGGTGACACCCTGGTGGTAAACTGGGATCACGAAGGCCCCTCCTTCATCGTGGCCTTCGATACGAAGACCGGTGCCCAACGCTGGCGCAGGGACCGCGACGAACCCACCTCCTGGTCATCACCCCACATCCTCACCCACACCGATCCCGTGCAGGTGGTGGTCTCCGCCGCCAACCGGATCCGCAGCTATGATCTCGCCAACGGCAACCTCCTCTGGGAATGCGGAGGACTCTCCCACAACGTGGTGGCCGGTCCCGTCTCACAGGAGGGACTGGTCATCTGTGGATCGAGTTACGAGAAACAGGCTATCCTCGGGATCAGGCTGGATGGCGCTGCCGGTGATCTGACCGGTGGCGGGAATGTCTCCTGGATCAAACGCCGCGACACACCCTACGTTCCTTCCCTTCTCCTCTACGACGGCCTCGTTTACTACCACCGCCATTACCAGGGGGTGCTCACCTGCCGCAAGGCCATCACCGGGGAACCAGTTTATGAACGGGCACGCCTGACAGGTATCGGCAATGTCTACGCCTCGCCCGTCGCTGCCGCGGGCCGCATCTACATTACATCCCTTGACGGCCAAACCCTCGTATTCTCCTCCGGCGAGAAACCAGAAGCCCTCTCCCTCAACAAACTCGACGACAGCTTCAGCGCCAGTGCCGCCCTGGTGGAAGGAGCAATTATTCTGAGAGGTGACAAATCGGTTTACTGTATTGCGGAGAAAGGGAAGTGATGAATCCATTGATTCTGCCCGGACGCGCGATTTCGCTCGCTCTCACTCTTGCCTTACTGATTTCGTCCTGTACCAACCGTCCAGACACTCAGGTGAACGGCCCTCTGGTGAGCACGGTCCAGATGAGCGCCATGGCCGGACGAGCCAGCCTCCTCTCCAAGGTCCGGAGCCCGGTCACCTCGACCAGACTGGGACTGGCGATGTTGATACAGCGGGCCGAGGAGCTGGTGCGGGGAAACATCCCTTTCCTGGTCGATCCCCCACCCCGCACCAGCGGAATTCCCGGCAGCCTGGAGTTTTCCGCCAGCCTGACCCGCCTCGGGCTGCCCGCTCCCACACCCGGCACGGTGGAACTGCTGGTAGATGGGCCGGAGTTCTTTCCCGCCCTTGAAGAGGAACTGCGCAATGCCCGTGAATCGATCGACCTGCAGCTCTACATCTGGGACAACGACGACATCAGCGTGCACTACGCCGACCTGGTGAAGAACCATGGCCGCTCGGTCCCCACCCGGATTCTTCTCGACGACATCGGAACCACTGTCTCGGCGAGCCTGGAGCCGCACACCCCGGCACCTGCGGGATTTCGCGCAGTCCCGGACATGGCCCGCTACCTGCGCCGCGACTCCTCTCTCCAATTGCGCCGCATCCTGAATCCCTGGGCCGTGCTGGATCACTGCAAGCTGCTCGTCTTTGATGGGCGTACCGCCCTCCTCGGGGGAATCAATATCGGTCGCGAATATTACTCCGAATGGCACGACCTCATGGTCCGCGTACGCGGGCCGGTGGTGGACCAGCTCCAGCCCGAGTTTGACAAGAAGTGGCGATTTGCTCATCCCCTTGGCGACCTCTCCCTGCTACGGACACCTCCCGGATTCAGTCCGCGAGCCGGGCCACCTCCACCGGGATCCTTTCCCATCCG
>JAAZXD010000470.1:2198-2515 GCA_014240355.1 Roseibacillus sp.
CCGCGTGCTGAGCACCAATCTCCTGGAATGGCGCCGGGAACCACTGGAGGCCACCCTGAGAGCCATTCGGGCCAGCCGCAGCCGGGTCTGGATCGAAAACGAATACATCACCAGTGACCGGATTCTCGATGCTCTTATCGCTGCCTGCAACCGGGGGGTCGACGTGCGGGTCATCATTCCAGTCCTCCCCGACGACCCCATCGAGAAGACCATGGACCTCGCCAACCACCAGGCTGCCGGAGTGCTCCTGCGGGCCGGTGCAATCGTCTATCGCTATCCCGGAAGGACGCACATGAAGGCCACCATCTGCGATGGCT
>JAAZXD010000471.1 GCA_014240355.1 Roseibacillus sp.
GGAAGAAGGAAATCAACGGGGTCCAATACGGGTTGGGCTGGTTGCCGGCCGGGGGCTTTGTGGCGTTGCCACAAATGGCGCCCATGGAGGCAGTGGAAGGAAAGAACCGCGACCCGGGGGACCCGGAGGAGCTGGGGGAACTGGGGGAACTGGAGGATCCCTTGCCGCCGGTCAAGCCCCTCGACAAGATCATCGTGGCCTTCGCGGGGCCGCTCTTCAGTTTTCTTCTGGCCCTTTTTTCGGCCTTGATCGTGATGGGTGTGGGCAAGCCCAAGGACACCGTGGAGAGCACGGTGATCGGCTATGTGGCGGAGGACGGGGTGGCCCACGGCAAGCTGCAGGTGGGCGATGAAATACTGGCCGTGAACGGGACGCAGGTGAACGGATTCCTGGGCTCCTCTTCCTTCGATTCTGTGAAGGAGAGCATCATGCTGAGCGAGGGCGACAAGATCCAGTTCCTCGTGCAGCGGGGCGGGGAAGAGGTGATCGTTACGACCGAGTTCAATATTCCGGATACGAAATGGTGGGAACGGAAGGGGATGCGAACGGTGGGAATCTGGGTCGAGAACAGGATTGTGATCAACTTCATTTCGGAGAGCGGGCCCGCTGACCGGGCAGGGCTGCAGGCAGGAGATGAAATTGTTTCCGCCAACGGAGAAGCTCTCCGCAGCCGACAGCGTTTCAGCGAAATCGTGAGCAACTCCGAAAACAAGGAGCTTCAACTTGCGGTCCTGCGCAACGGCAAGAAAAAGGAGATAGGGATTACCCCCCGGAAACCGACAAATGTGGAAAAGGCCAAGGCCATGATCGGGGTGGGCTTTGAGACCGGGGATGAGTTCACCAACACCATTTACAATCCTGGCCCGCTGGAGCAGATCGGTGACAGCGTGCGCATGATGTGGGTGACTCTGGCCAAGATCGCCTCTCCCAAGTCGGACGTGGGAATCCAGCACCTTTCCGGCCCGGTGGGGATTGGCGGGGTCATGTTCGACCTGCTGAGCATTGAGGATGGCTGGCGGCGGCTCCTCTTCTTCATGGTCCTCTTCAATGTCAACCTTGCCATCCTCAACATGCTGCCCCTGCCCATCCTGGACGGGGGACACATCGTTCTTGCCATCGGGGAGTTCCTGGTAGGGCGGCCGATCCAGGCCCGTCTTCTGGAGGTGGTCCAGTTCGCTTTTTTCTTCCTTCTCCTCGGGCTCTTCTTCTTCATTACCACCAAGGACATCGGGGATCGCATCGGAGGCGGAGGAGATGGCCCGGCCAAGTATGAGTGGCCGAAGAGCGGGTCCTGACCCGGGGCCGCGGGCAGGGGACTTGCGCGTCCGCTGGTTTAGCTTGCCCCTCTGAGGAGATTCCCCGAATCTAACAGTAGCCGTGAGGAATTTCCTAGCGCCAACATCGATCAACGTCGCGCGCATCACCTACCTGCTGGTCTGCGAACTGGCCGGGATCGGGGTGTCGCTGAGCACCCGGGGGATGGGAGACTTCGAAATTCCGCTTTCCCTGGGTGTTCTGGGCGGACTGGCGGTGGCGGGCATGATCCTTTTCTGCGAGACCTGCATCCGCAACTTCACCCTGCGGGGACTCACCAACACCTCCTTTGGAATCCTGGTGGGACTCTTCTGCGCCTGGCTCATCACCAAGCTGAACTATCAGGAAGCGGTGGAGGGCATCCTGCTGGGGCTGAATCCCCATCAGGAGGCTCTCGCCCTTGATTTCGCCCATTCGCTCAACTTCGGCGTGAACGTCTTCCTTTTTGCCAGCCTGGCTTTTCTGGGGGCCGTGCTGGCCATGCGGAGTGGCCGGGATGACTTTGCCTTCATCATTCCCTATGTCCGTTTCCGGCAGGACGTCGCCTCGGGGCAGCCGCTGCTCCTTGACGCAGGCGTCATCATGGACGGAAGGGTCCCGCGGATTCTGGCCTCAGGGTTCCTGAACGGGCGCTTGATTGTGCCCCGCTTCATCCTGGATGAGCTGAAGGTGTATTCCAGTTCCCCCTCCCCCGGCAAACGCCAGCGAGGGCAACGGGGGATCGATTCTCTGGAAGAGATGCAGAATGACCGGAACATTCAAATTTCGGTGCACGAGTCAGGGGAAGGATTGCAGGCCGAAGAGATGGGGGCGCGACTCATCCGAACCGCCCGCGTCCTCGGGGCACGCCTTCTGACCACCGATGAGAACCTTACCAAGGTGGCCCGCCTGCAGAGTGCCGAAGTGCTCAACATCGCTGATCTGGGAGATGCCCTGAAACCGGCGGTGGTGGTGGGGGAAAAGATTCATCTGGCTCTGGTGCGAACGGGGAAAGACGAGAACCAGGCGGTTGGCTATCTTCCGGATGGAACCATGATCGTTGTAAACCATGGCGCGCCCAAAATCGGGACGACGCAGGATGTGCTGGTGATTTCAACCCTGCAGACCGCAGCGGGACAGATGGTCTTCGCCGAGCTATACGACCCCGAGGAAGTGGGAGGGTAAAAACCGGGGCCCCCGCCGGCCCTTCCGCCAGGGTAC
>JAAZXD010000472.1:0-2212 GCA_014240355.1 Roseibacillus sp.
CAAAAGCACTTCTCACTTCTTCATTTGGTCCACAATCATCATCTTCTTCATGTTATTGGCATTTTTTCAGTTCTATGATTTCATTTCTTTCTTCTTCTGTTAGTGATTCAGCGAATCTTTTCTTTGCTTCACTCATTTTCTTCTTTGCTTGGTTGCTCATTTTTCCGGCTAGGGCCCCCGCTTCGCCACGAAGGGGAAGCCCGGCCGCCCGCGTCGCGACCTGAGCTCCTAAACAGACGAAGCGCGATGCGACATTGAGGGCCACAGACGGGCCAGAGGCACTGAAACCGACCCGGCCGACCTGACTCAGGCCGCCTTCAGCCAGGCTTTGCCCCAAAACGATATCGTCCAGCGTAAGAAAACTCTGGGCGATTTTGCGTGCCTTGTCGGAAATACTCATGGCCAATTATCGATTATTGTTTTGCGGTGTTCAGCCCGGATTGATTGGAGCGAAATCGGGCAGTGGGATGGTGTGATGGTAACCCTTGGGTCACTGGCTCAGGTCAGGAATGGAGTCGGCGATAGCAGGCGGCTTGGTGTTGACGTTTGAAGTCGTTCCTGCATTAACCATGATGCCAACGTAGGGTTCTTCCTTTGAGGTGGAGATTTGGACCGCCACCTGATGCTGGTCTCCCCGGGCATGTTGCTCAGTGTTGCTGTTGGTAATCCAAGTGCCAAACCCACTGAAGGTGATGGTATCGGTCGAGCCGGGCGCCGCGGTGGAGTGAGGTGAATTGGTGGCCGAAACCCAGGACAAGTGGTGCAGTTTGAAGATGCCCTCATCCTCCTTGTTTTCATATTCGAAAAAGACCTCGGATTTCTCCAAATTGGCGTGCAGACGATAGCGGAATGCTTGTCCGATCGAGGAAACGTCGTCTTTCCAGGTGGGGGCCTTCGCGTTCCCGCCAGTCTTGATCACGCCCGTTGCCTTCGTCGGTCGATTGCTCGCCAGAACTCTCAGGAAGGGGTCAAGGACTGAGTCGCCTACAACATCGAAGGCGGGCCTGCCGTCCTCAGTGGGGGCAGGGAACTTGAATCCCTTGGGATAGGGAATAAAGACCTCGCCGTTCAGGGCGAACACCAGCTCCCCATCATGACCCCGCGTAAACCGCGCAGGTCCTTGGTAGAGGAAGGAATCCCCCGGGGTGCATGGCTCGACATCAATCAAGTTGACGAACAGCTTTTGAACCACGAAAGAGCGGCAGAGCAGCTCATCGAGGATCTCACCCGTCCTGACGTTGACAGCGCAGATGGCGAGATTGTTGGGGTCCATTGCGGACGAGAGATTTTTCTGGTTGTAGGTGACTCCCTTCGGAAAGGTCAGCTGCTCATTGAAGCCGACCATGCCCCGTGGCGTCCCCGGAGGCAGGTAGGGGAGGGGCTTGGGTTCCTCGCTCAGGAATCCGCCCGGTGGGAGGAAGCTCAAGGCCATGGATACGGTGTCCCCAGATCGCGCGCCGAATTGAATTCTGAGCCGTCCCATCAAGTGGGAGCGACCTGTTCCTTCTCCTCCCATCTCGTCGATCTTCAATCCGAAGATATCTCCAAAATTCGTCTTGCGGACAAAGGGGGAGAATTCGACAACCGAGTTGACTGGAATCTCAGGCACCTGGTCCTCGGTCAGGGAGGACATCGATGATTTCCTGGTGCTCAGGTGAATGTGCGGGTGCAGGACCGTGCCTCGGGCGACGATGCTGGCACACTGGAGCTTGGGATTGCCGAACGGCAGCGGAAAGCGGATGGGATCACCATCAAATTCGAGGCCCAGCGGGAGAAATGTATTCCCCGCCAGAGTGATGTCTAAGAGCCCGTCGTCGCGCTGGTCAAAGCGGGCCCAGGTGGATCCGCCGTTGGGTGCGCCGGGAAACATGATCGGGATCCCGGGGAGGTTTGGATTCACTCCGCCCAGGGTGGCGGTAGCGGTGTTGATGAATTGAGTGTTGTAGTTGAAATCCGTGACGACCCCGGTGTCCAGGTTCAGTTGTCCGGTAGAGAGCAGGCCGGCCACATCGGTGACCCGGTTGCACTGATTTGGCAGCTTGAAAAACTTGGGGGCAGTCAGAACTGCGTCATCTCCGACAAGTCCGCCGGGATGAGTAATCTCGAAGCGGCATTCGTTGTTTTCGTCGGGCTCGGAAAACCGGATTCTGATGCTGCCCGCAAGGTGGCTGTCGGTCATGGCGAGCCCACCAAAGAAGGTGTTGCCACTAGC
>JAAZXD010000472.1:2222-2498 GCA_014240355.1 Roseibacillus sp.
TGGGCAAGCCGGGGAGAAAGGGTTCCTCGTCCGGCGCATCGACCGGGCGCAGGGCATCGCCAAAGTAGCTGAGTTCCTTGTTGATGGACAAGGTCTGCTCAAGGCCTGGAGGTAGCTCGAGCGGCTTTTCCAAGTGTGGATTGGATAACCCTCCTGCGGGCACCCCTCTCTTCGGGACGCAACAATTCCTGGCCTTGCTTCCACCGATATCAAAGGGAGGATCGACGTAGGTGGTTTGAATCGGTATGATGTTAAATTTGCCAGGGACAAAGGGCG
>JAAZXD010000473.1 GCA_014240355.1 Roseibacillus sp.
ACTCTCTGACGGATCGAATCGGCGCTTTGCGTCTCTTCATCTCCCTCGCCTCATGCGATCTGGCCTTGAGGGGATGCCCGCCCAGTGGCGCTGATTCTCAAGCCAGAAATGACTTCCTTGCCTGGGCTTCAGAACAAGGCTGAACGCAGGGCCTGATTCTTGGCCGAAAACACATCGCACGCTCCCGGTCAAGGCGCCAGGAGCCCACGCACAGCTGCGTCCAAATCAAGTACGTCCGGACTCTTCGGACTATCGATGGCGGTGATCTTGCCGCGCCGGTCGATGACATAACTGACGGGAATCCCGGTTTCGGCAGCATACGCCAGATAGATGGGACTCTCCCCTGCCTGCGAATCGTGCCAGGAGTTCAAGGTTCCGGACCAGCTGCGATCTTCCTCCTCCTCAACCGCTGCAACATGTCGCTTGGCGCCCTCGATGGTAGGATCGACACTGATTGCAAGATAGACGACATCATCCTCCCACTCCCGGTGTTCATCGATAAAGGTCTGCATGCGATCCATCTTGATGTTGCATAGCGGGCACTTGGACCACCAGAACTTGGCAATCACCACTTTGCCCCTGAAATCAGAGAGCTTTGATGCCTTGTCGGTTGCGAGATCTCTAAACTTGAAATCGGGTGCTTCCTTTCCAACTTCAACTTTGATCGGCCCTTCCTGTTGCGCCTTCTCTCTGCATGAGATCAGGATTCCGCATGTCAGCACCAAGAAAAAACTGGAGATGTAATTCATTGTCGCGCTCGGCCCGATGTTGAGGGGATGGATACGGCTGATTATTCTCTAACTCCCACTGGTTGCGGAAGCAAGAATCCTCTGATGTAATCTTGTCATGAGCTCCTCACCCGCAGAACCGACCGCCCTGTCAGTTCTGAATCCGGCCACCCTTGAAGTCGTGGGGAAGGTTCCGAACTCCACCGCAGAAGAGGTGAATACTGCGATCAAGGCCGCACAACGGGCGGCCCCGTCGTGGGCGGCCTCGTCAGAGCGGGGCTCCTTCCTTCTCGCCGTCGCAACAGACCTCAAAGCCAACGTTGTCCGACTCGCCCATTTGCTGACCCAAGAGCAGGGCAAACCCCTGCGCGAAGCGATGGAAGAGCTCATGGGAGCCGTCCATTGGTTGCGCAGCGTGGCGGGCGTCAAACTTCCGGAAGATGATCGAATTTCAACCCCCCAAGGCGAGGCCCGTATCGAGCGGCGCCCGAAAGGGATCGTCGCCGCCATCACACCCTGGAACTATCCGGTCATCCTTGCTTTCTGGAAAATCGCCCCTGCTCTGGTCAGCGGAAACTGCGTGATTCTCAAACCTTCACCCTTCACTCCGCTTACAAGCATCGAGATCGAAAAGCTGTTCTCCCTACACCTGCCGTCGGGAGTCCTCCAAGTCCTCCCTGGTGGAGACGAAACCGGCAGCGTCCTCGCTAAACACCCGGGCGTCGATCATATCTCCCTCACCGGTTCGGTTGCGGCGGGCCGGGCGGTGGGCGCACAGGCCGGTCACAACCTCAAGACCGCCACCCTCGAATTGGGTGGGAATGATGCAGCCATCGTCCTCGAGGATGCCGACCCGGCCAATGTCGCGAGGGAGCTCTTCATTAATGCCTTCAAGAACTGCGGACAGACTTGCACCGCCATCAAACGAATCTACGTGCACCACTCGCTTCACGGCGCGTTGGGGGAAGCGCTGCGCAGTCAGGCGGACTCACTCGTGGTTGGAGATGGCATGCAGCCCGCGACCAAGATGGGACCGATCAACAATGCACCGCAGTTAACCAAGGTACATTCTCTCATCTCCGACGCGCTCGTGCGAGGCGGATCAGTGATCTGCGGAGGACGGCGGATCGATTCGCCGGGCTTTTTTCATCAGCCAACGATCGTGATCGGTCTCCCCGACGACGCACTGTTGGTCACAGAGGAACAGTTCGGACCAGTCTTGCCCGTGCTTGAATTCGACAATATCGATGATGCGCTCGAACGAGCCAATCAATCCAATCTTGGCCTCGGGGGATCGGTCTGGTCCGCCGACTCCGAGCGCGCCATGGATATTACTCACCGCCTGGAATGCGGAACCACCTGGGTCAATCGGCACAGTGCGACTGATCCCGCTGTTCCATTCGGCGGAATCAAGGAGTCCGGCCTCGGCTACGCAAACGGGAAAGCCGGGCTCGAAGAATTCATGCGGATCCGGGTGAGCTACCCTGGACAGAAGGAATAGCCCGGCGCTCGCAGCTAATCCCCGGCCAGAGCTTCCAGATCCTCGTGGTGCCAGGCCTCATGCACATCCAGGAGGCCCAACAACTCCAGAACCGAACTACTTCCGTAGACGGTGTGCGAGAGGATCAGATCCTCCAGTGGATTCTGCGTCTCCCGCTGCAAGAGATTTTCCAGAACGGAAAGCGAGGAGATCAGTTCAGATCGCAGCTCCTCGATCCCCCGGCCCGACATTGGCAGCCACTTCGTCGGGTTCTGAATCGGAA
>JAAZXD010000474.1 GCA_014240355.1 Roseibacillus sp.
GCTGGAAACCGGTTACGTGCTGGGAGCCAATCGCACCGGCGACAACACCGCTCTCGCCACAAAGAACCGGGGTATCGCCGCCGGCCGCTGGCCGATCACCACCATCACCGACCGGGGCTACGCCCTCGCCACCCTGTGCTGCGGCAATATCGATCCGGATTTCGACGATGGATTCCGCAACGGAGTCCACGCCATGTTCCCCACCGCCGGGAAACGGGGATGGGGAACCATCGCCACCTGGGCCTGGGGCCTGAGCCGCATCCTCGATGTCCTGGGCCAGGTGCGGGAGGTGGACGCCGGGCGGGTGGCGGTCATCGGGCATTCCCGGCTCGGCAAGACCGCCCTCTGGGCGGGGGCGATCGACCAGCGCTTCGCGATGGTGATCTCCAACAACTCGGGCTGCGGGGGCGCGGCCCTCAGCAAGCGGGCCTTCGGGGAAACGGTAGGCCTCATCAACCGCGCCTGCCCCCACTGGTTTAACGCCAGGTTCAAGCAATACAACGACAACGAAGCGGCCCTCGGCTTCGACCAGCACCAGTTGATCGCCCTCATTGCTCCACGACCCGTTTACGTCGCCAGCGCCAGCGAGGACCTCTGGGCCGATCCCAGGGGTGAGTTTCTCTCCCTTCTCCACGCCGAGCAGGCCTACATGCTCTACCACGACCGTCCCCTCGGCGTCGCCGGGCACCCGGAACCGGGCAGCAGCGTGGGAACCCTCATGGGCTACCACCTCCGCAAGGGGAAACACGACATCACGGCCCAAGACTGGGCCCACTACCTCGACTTTGCCGACAGGTGGTTGAAGGAGAAGTGAAAGGCCCAACCTCCGGGTTCCGGCGCCCGCTCCGGGGCCTGGTCTTCTTTCTTCCCCGCTCCTGATAGAGCGCCCGGACCCGTTCCCGCAACCAATCGGCCGGTTCCCGGCTCAGTCTTGCCTCCCCGATACGAGCCCCGGCAATCAGGATGTTGGGATCGGCACCGGATCAATCACCCTTCAGTACCGCTCACTCCTCATCGTCATCGCTCCCGTAGGCGCCGTAACTCTTCCCGTAAGTCCCGTAGCCATAGCGATAGCCATAGCGCCCCAGTCGGTAGGATCCGTAGGAATAGTTGTAGCCCATCCTCCGGCGCGATTCAGTGTAACCGTTCAGAACGATCCCGACCGGGGGAGAGTTATTCTCCTCCAGCGTCTCAATAGTACGAACCACTGCCATCTTGGGAACCTCATTCGCCCTCACGACGAGACAGGGATTGTCGGCATAGGGGAAAAGAACCCGGGTGTCCGGAACCGCCAGGAGCGGAGCACTGTCAATCACCACATGGTCGTATTGTTCCTTTGCCTCGGCCAGGATTCTCTTCGCCCTGGAAGCGTTCAGGAGTTCTCCCGGATTGGGCGCCTTGCCCCCGCAGAACAGAAGATCAAGGTTCTCTTCCAGTCCGGTGGTGATCGCCTCCTCAAAGGTCACCTGCTTGGCGAGAAGTTCTGCCATCCCCTTGCCCAGCTCGGACCGCTTGAGCCCGAATTGCCGGTGGACCTTCGGCTTGCGCAGGTCAAAATCGATCAGGAGCGTCCTGCGCCCCTGCTTCGCAGTGCCCATGGCATAGTTGGCAGACGTCGTCGTCTTCCCCTCGCCGGGCAGGGCACTGGAAAAGAGAGTCACCTTTCGCTCCTTCTCGTCCCCCAGCAAGGTCACCGCCGCCCGCAGGATCCGGTAGGCTTCCGCATAAAGGCTCTTCTCCAGTCCGGGCCGGAAGACCAGATCGTGGGACCATTTGGTATTATTCAGCTCCACCTCGGGGGTGCCGGATTTGCGGCCCCCCTCTTTCCGTGCGGCCTCCAGTATTTTCCCGTCCAGAATCGGCACCGCAGCCAGAACGGGCAATCCGGTTTCCTCTTCCACCTGGGAGACCGTCCGGAAACGATTATCGAGTCGCATCAGGAGAAGGACCAATCCCACCCCACAGGCCACCCCCCCGAAGCCTCCCATTCCATACGCATTCCGTGCATTCGGAAATGACACCAAGCCGGTCGCCCGCGCCCTGCTGTCAAACTGGGAGATAAGGTCCTCGTTGATGCTATTGACCTTTGTTTCCTCCAGGGTCACCAGAATCGAATTGAAGACCGACATGAGGCTCTTGGTCTCCCCGTCGAGGACCTGGGTCCGGGCCAGGAGGAGGCGACGGGCCGTTGCCAGTTCCGCCTCCGATTTTTCCTCTACTTCTTGCAACTCCTCCCGGGCTGTCTCCCAGTACGCTTTGTCCGCGCCGGACGAACTTGCAATGCGGAAGTCCTCCATGAACTTCTCTTTCACCTCCGCAAACTTGGCCCGGGCCGCAATCATCTTGGGATACTTCTCGCGGTAGCGGCGGGCGAGTTCGGCCACTGCAGTCTCGCGCTCCTCCAGGACACCGTGAACAGCGAGGGTCCGGTTATAGATCGCGAGAGCACTGGTCGCCTCCTGGAGATTCCCGCGGGCCTTCTCCGCCT
>JAAZXD010000475.1:0-248 GCA_014240355.1 Roseibacillus sp.
GGTTCGCCCAGATCGAAGACAATAACAGGCACGTTGTTGTCCATGCAGAGGCTGAACGCCGTCGAGTCCATCACTTGCAGCCGCTTTGTGATGCATTCGTGAAAACTTACGCTCTCGTAACGCTCGGCATCAGGATCCTTCTTCGGATCCGCCGTGTAGACTCCGTCCACCATGGTCGCCTTCAGGATAACGTCAGCACTCATCTCGCTGGCCCGCAGGGCGGCGGTTGTATCGGTGGAGAAGAACGG
>JAAZXD010000475.1:258-2487 GCA_014240355.1 Roseibacillus sp.
CACATCACCCCTTCTTCCTCCAGGGCGGCCTGCAGAGCCAGGGCGTTCATGACGGTGGCCAGCATGCCGACGTAATCAGCGGTAGCCCGGTCCATTCCGCGGGCACTGGCTGACGCACCGCGCCAGAAATTACCCCCTCCCACCACAATGCCCAACTCCACTCCTGACTCCAGGGCAGTCGAAATCTCGGAGGCGATGCGCCCCACAATCTCAGGAGAGATATTGTCCTTGCTTCCCGGTTCCCGCAAGGCCTCCCCGCTTAACTTCAGTATGGCTCTCTTGAAAGAGCGTCCCTTTTCGCCCATACAATCAGAAGGTTGTAACATTTACCCAATCCAGCTCGGCTCTACAAAGTGAGAAGGCCGGGCCCATCGTGTGAATTTCAGCCCCCATCCTGATTCTGCATGGCTCTCGTGTGAAAAGAACCCTTCCCCGCCCCTCGTGCAGGCTGCAGGAGCAGCAAGGAGCCACAGTAACTTGGTCACAAGTCATCCTCTCCTCCTTCCCCGGTCGCCCGGGGACTTCCAAGTTCAAAGCGCCTTGCCAAGTCCTTGAGCCCCTCATTCCTCTCGTTGGTCCCCTTCACCCCGATCGAAACGCCCAGGGCCTCATCCTTGATATTCCGGAAATAGTCCTTGAGAGTACGCTCTATCGCCAGAATTGAGAGGGCGACTACCTGCCGGGCAGTCAGATCGAGTTCTTCCGGCAGCTCGAACTCGCTCACATCGAGCCGGACGAGCAACCTGGTATTTTTCATTACTGCGCTCAGGGTAACCTTGCACAGGTTGAGCAAGTTGGCATCCTTGACGTCGTAAGCCTGCCCATTATTGGCGATCCGGTGCGGTGCTCCCACTGCCTTGACCAGATCCTCCGGCATCGCTCCACCCACGGCGTAGGGACGAGACATCACCGCGGCCTGGATTGGGTCATTCACCCCTAGATCCTCCCCTATGCCGTCGGTATCGTGGAGCGACAGCGGTTGATAAAGGTTCACCACTTCCACTGTCACCGCCGAACCAAGCGCAGGAAGGAGAAAGGCTGCTGCCAGAACCCTCAAGACCATGGTGCTACTGTGCTCCTATTCGGGCTCGCTCGCCAGCGAAAAGAACCGATCCCCGGCTGTCAGCGAATTTCCCTTGATGAACTCCGGGACCGGGAGTCGATTCCCTCCCTCCACCTGCACTTCACTGAACTGGATTCCGCCCTTCCCACAGGCTACGACAATGCCGGAAGAACTGACGCTAATCAGCTCTCCTGGAGATCCATTGGGAACTTTTTCCTGCAATATTCCTCCGGGAAAGATCTTCAGGCGCCTTACTCTGCCACGGCCATCATTGAATGATGTGAATGAACCCGGCCACGGATCATGTGCCCGGATGCGACGTTCCAGGAACCTGGCGGACTGGTTCCAGTCCACCTCTCCGTCAGCCCGATGCAGCTTGGGGGCGTAGGTCGCCAGACTGTCGTCCTGGGGATTTCGCGACACGTCTCCCCCGGCAATCCCATCCAAACACTCCTTCAGGACCACCGGAGCGAATTCCGCCAGACGGTCATGAACGATTCCACCGGTGTCATCAGGATGCAGGGGGACAGCCTGCCTCGTGATGACGTCGCCAGTGTCCAGATCCTCCTTCATGTATATGATACTTATTCCGGTCTCAGGGTCACCAGCCTCTATAGCGGCCTGGATACAAGAGGCTCCCCGGTGGCGGGGAAGCAAAGAGGCATGCACGTTGATACAACCGTAGCGGGGCATCTCGAGGAGTTCCCGGGGCAGGATCTGACCGTAGGCCATCACCACGATCAGATCGGGCTCAAGCGCAGCAACCGCAGCAAACCCCTCCTCCTCTCTCACCTTCTCCGGTTGCACCACCGGAACACCAAGCCCGGCTGCGGCTTCCTTGATTCGAGGCGGACACGGCTTCGCGCTCCGACCCACCGGTCGATCCGGTTGCGTCACCAGGCCTGCCAGATCACCCTCTTGGGCCATCATTCGAAACGACGGCAGGGCGATCTCCCCGGTCCCCATGAACAACTTGCGCATGATATGATTTCAGATGACGGATTTCAAATTACAGCACAGCCGGCATTCGAAATCTGGAACCTGAACTATCAGGCGACCACCTTGGCCATCTCCCTGTAGACGTCGAGCTTCACGATCTCCGCTATGACATTCCCCAGGACCTCGACAGGTTGCTTGGTGGCATCGATCTCGCTCACCCTGCCCTC
>JAAZXD010000476.1 GCA_014240355.1 Roseibacillus sp.
GGATCACTGATTGACCCGCACTCAGGAAGGTGAGACAGGCGATGGCGCGGACAGGCAGACGGTAGAGCATCACCAAGGAGGATGTGATATAACTCCCCATAGGACTCAACCGGTCAAGCCGAAGTGCTCAGCGTGGATTGATGAGGGCCCGGGCCACCCGGAAGCCGAGGTTGCCGAGTTCTAGATCCGCATTGCTGTAAAAACGGCCGGCAGCCTGGCGGTTGTTACCCTGGAACCAGGAATTCGAGCGGATTCCACGGAAGAGGATTCCAGCCCGTGACTCGGTCCAATCCCAGGTCCGGTGGTCGATATCGGTCATTCCGTAGGGACTGTTCTTCCATTTTGTCCCGGGAAGGACTGAGTTGAAGGCGGAAGCAATTCCTCCGAATCCGCGTCGGAAGTGAGCGTAGTTCTTCTTCCCGGGACCGTAGTAGGCGGCCTTGTACCATTCATCTTCGGTGGGAAGGAAGATCCTGGCCCCCTTTGCGCGTGGGATCGCTTTCGTGGCATCGGAGAAGTGGTAGGCTCCGCGTTCGGTTTCCCCGCTGTGGAGCCAGTTACAATAGCGGGCCGCATCAAACCAGGAGACGTAGGTGACAGCCAGATGCAAAGTCCCGGGATCAGGGTGGTGATCGAAGGTCCCCTGCTCCGTCTCGGAGCGAACGCGCCAGATGCGCATTTTCGGATGGTGGAGGCTATGGGGATCTTCTTTGCGTGCCACCGCGTTGAGAAAGGAGCAGTAGTCTGCATTGCTGACCCGGTGCGTTCCGATTTCAAAGGTGTGATTGACTGCCCCGTGGGAGCCGACGCGGGGCCGTTCCTCGTCGGGTTTGTTGCCGGGATCACCGATGGTGACGAAGGATGCCTTCGCTGGAGGGGGTTCCTCCGGTTCCACCGTGACCGGGTCCTGCCAGAAGGATCGCCCCTCCGGGGGAAGGCGCTGGTAGAAGACGAACTCGGCAAACTCCAGGAGCGATTTCCAGTCCTCATTCGAATAGGAATGACCACCCCGACGATAGATCAGACCGTTCAAGTGAGCGCGATCGTGCAACTGGAAGACCGCCATGGCCGCCCTGCTGGTCGCGTGAGTGCCCACCGGGTTTGCGAAGAGATCGTCAGAGGACTCCAGGCAGAGGAGTGCGCGGGGGGCGACCAGGGCCTTGAGGAAATGCTGATCGAAGGGGAGGTGAGCTTCTTTTTCAGCGAAGAGGAGAATGCGCTCATGGTACCAGTTCGGCTTGTCGTTCATGCCGATGGATTCCGCGCCCGGTCCGAGGATCCGGGAGGAACCGGCCCCGCCTGCTCCCGACTGGCAGGGCACCACCAGGTCAATGCGTTCATCGAGAGCTCCGGCCAGGAGGGCGGCCTTTCCACCGCGTGAATGCCCGGTGATGGCGATGCGATCGTGGTCGACGTCGGGTCGAGATTCAAGGTAGTCGACCACCCGCATTCCTCCCCAGGCCCAGACGGCCAGCATGGCCCAGTCAAAATCGGGGTAGGCCCGTTGGGCGGGACCGACGTTCCCTCGCTTGTCGGGAGCCAGGTCGCCCCGGGCGTATTCGATGAAGAGGTAGTTCTTCTTCATGAACATGGCGGCATTCCTGCTGCCCCCGAGGGAACCCTCTTCCTCGATGATAACCGGGTGGGGTCCCCTGGTCCGGGGGACATAGGCCAGGATGCGCATCTTGAGCTTCTTCCTGCTGTCGATGACCAGGGTCATCCACTCCTCGGTCCCAAGTCCGCTTTCGTGCTCGCGTACGCGGTCAACCCGGACGGTGACGCGATCAGGTCTGGGAGGCATGCGGCCGTATTGATAGAAAAGGAGGGGTGAGACGAGTTCGGTCCGGCGGTTGCTCCAGTCGGCAAGGTTGCCGACCTTGCTTCCGTCCTCGAAGGTGAGGAGGTCAGGGAGACCGGTGATGGGGGAAAGTTGGGAGAGATCAGCGGGAAGTTCAGCATTCGGGTCCGGCAGTTGGGCGGTGTTCCCCGGGGTGACCTCGCCGGCCAGGAGGGAAAGGGCCGGGAACAGGGAACTGACAAGGAGGGCGACTCGCATCGGTGATCTTCGTGGGTGGGGAGTGGTTGTAACGCTCAGTCCTTGTAGAAGAAAAGAGGGAATCGCCGGGCTTTCTCTGCGGAGTCGGAAGGGTCGTTGCGCCATTACAAAAAGGAAGGATTTGATCCGTCCAAAATGCAGGGTATTACTGGTGGTGAAGGACATGCCGGTGTGTTATCCGGTAAAAAAACAAAGGTTATGAAATCAGGATTTATTATTTCGACACTGGTGGCCATCATCCTGGCTGTTGTGGTGGTGGTTGGGATGGGGCAGATTTCCGATCTGAAAAAGGAGATGGGTGCCCTGAAGGAGGAAAAACCTGCCAAGAGCGTTGGGAGTTCAACCCGAACTGGCATGGCGTCCCGGAACGGACGGCTTCAGTCTTCCTCTTCCCGGGCCAGTGGTCCCTCAAAGAGCGAGCGGGCGGTC
>JAAZXD010000477.1 GCA_014240355.1 Roseibacillus sp.
CAGCCGGATTGACTGGTTCGGCGACCGCGCTTTACCAGACACGGAACAATGGTTCTATCACGCGGTCGCGGACGTCATCCGGGCCAACTCCCTGCTGCGAGCCGTCAAGGCAATCAACCCGAAGAAGATCGGCCTGACCGGCATTTCCTGGGGCGGCACGGTGGTGAGCACCGTGGCGGGAATCGACCCCCGTTTTGCCTTCGTTATTCCCGTCTACGGCAGTGGCTACATCCATGATAGCGACAATCCAGGCCTGTCTCAGTGGTTTCCTCCAAAGAACATGACGGCGGCCCAGTTCCGAGATTACCAGACCAAGTGGGACCCCTCCGCTCATCTCCCCTACGCCCGGATGCCGATGCTCTTCGTGACCTCAGTAGCCGATCCCGTCTTCCAGATCGATATCTTCGCCAGGTCGGCCAGCTCGGCAAAAGGACCAAGCTCCCTCTGCATCCGTCCCTGGATGATCCACGCCCATGGGAACGGGTGGAGCGACCCCGTCGAGATCGGACAGTTCGCCGACAGCATCGTGAAGGACAAGCCCACCCTGCCCCGGCTCGGTAAGCCACAAGTCGACCCTGCGAGCCGCCTTGCCCGCACGCCCTTCACGGGCAAGGACAGGATTACGGAAGCTTGGATCTACTTCACAACCTCCGGGGACGCCTGGAAAAGTCGCAAGTGGCACTTCATCCAATGCACCATTGGCGAAAAGGAACTGGTGGCCCAGAAAGCCCTCCCGAAGGAAACGACAGCCTTCCTGGTTTACGTCTTCCGGGACGTTGGTGGATTTCGAAGTAATCACGCGGCTTCCGAACTGGTTATCACGGGAAACTAGAGGCAGGAATCCCCTGCACAGCCCCTCGGAAGATCACGGGTTTGGATCTCATTCAAGGCAGGGACTTCTTCCACCCAGCCTTCAGGATAGCCTGGTGCCGGTCGAGAACCCCGGCGTAATTCTCCTCCGCGGCGACATTACGCATTTCCCCGGAATCTGATTCATGGTCGTAGAGTTCGCGGGCCTCTACCTTGCCAGACTTCCAATCCCGCCACTCCACGTAGCGGTAAGCGGAGGTCCGGATGGCATACCCCATGATGTCCCCGTGGGTGCGGTGGCGATTTCCCGTGTAGGCACGGGGGTACTGACTGAAGGCCGCCTTTTTCCAAGGACGACCGGGATCATCCAGCAACAGACGCAGACTGATCCCCTCCAACCCGCCGGGCACCGTGAGACCACAGACATCGGCAAGGGTCGGGTAGAGGTCAACCAGTTCGACAAGGGCCGGACTCTTCCCACCGGGCATCTTCTGCCCGGGCACCGAGAGGATCAGGGGAACACGGGTGGAAAGTTCGTAATTGTTGGCCTTGGCCCAGAGTCCCTGTTCCCCCAGGTGAAACCCGTGATCACCCCAGAGGCAGATCACGGTTTTTTCCTTGAGACCGATCTTTTTCACTTCCGCAAGCAAGCGACCCACCAGGGCATCGATATAACTCACGCAGGCATAGTAGCCGTGTCGCAACTCTGCCACTTTGCCGGGAGCGAGTTGTCCATCCTTCGGAATATCAGTGTAGCCTTCCAGTTCCTTCCAGCTCCTCAACGCGACTTCGGGTGCTCCGGCGGGATGAGCATCTGAAACCGGGGCCGGGATCTTTGCCCGCTCGTAGAGATCCCAGTACTTCCGGGGTGCGCAGAACGGCAGGTGAGGTTTACGGAATCCAACCGCCAGGAAGAAGGGCCTGTCCCGTGTTTTCAGGGATCTGAGAGCCTTGAGGGCCGCCTCACAAACGATCCCGTCAATATAGACTCCGTCTGGGACATCTGCTGCTTCCGACGCTCCCCGCTTGAGTCCACTGCCCTTCAGATTCCGGGCAGTGGCATAGCGCTGGTGGGCCTCCCTTGCAATGTCATGAAGGGGACCCTCCGACCAGGAAGGCGCATCCTTGGAAGGCGCTCCCCCGCCGTGATAAATCTTCCCGATGGACCGACAGTGATACCCCTGCGCCTTGAAATGCTGCGGCAATGTCACTGCATCCGGAAGGGCCTTGCGGAAGTGGGTGTTGAGATCCCAGACCCGGGTGGTGTCCGGGCGGCGTCCGGTCATCAGCGAAAGCCGTGATGGACCACACACCGCCTGCTGGCAGTAGGCCCGCTCAAAGACAGTGCCACGCCGGGCAAGACGATCGATATTGGGAGTGATTGCCGTCTCATCGCCATAGCACCCGAGGACAGGGCGCAGGTCGTCGATGGCGATAAACAGTACATTGGGCCGCTTCTCCACTCCCGCGGAAACTGGCAGCATGCACCCAAAGGTCAGGATTCCTGTGAGAAGTCTCGTCATGGGCGCAATGATCAGTTCCGGCCCCGGAAGAAGTAGTCCGGGTAGGTCAGGGTGAGGCGGGCCTTACTGGGACTGCCGTCCTTGATACAGGCCTCGATCTCGGACTTGAGATGGGCAATGTTCTCCTGGTCAAGCAGTGGATCCT
>JAAZXD010000478.1 GCA_014240355.1 Roseibacillus sp.
CATGCCTGCATCTCCTTCATCGATGCCCAGTTGAAACTGGTCTTTGATGCCCTGAAGCAGAGTGGCCACTGGGAGGACACCATTGTCGTGTTCACCTCCGACCATGGCTATCACCTGGGCGATCACTTCCTGTGGGGAAAGGTGACCCTCTTCGACATTGGAGCAAAGGTTCCCCTTATCATGCGGGTTCCGGGAATCACCCGGGGCGGGACCAATTCCGAGGCCATGGTCGAACTGATCGATCTCTACCCCACCCTGGCCGATCTAGCCGGACTCAAACTGCCTGAACACCTGCAGGGAACATCCCTTCGTCCGCTTCTCGGACACCCGGATCGAATGGGAAAAAAGAAATACGCTTACAGCGTGGTTTCCCGGGGCAACCGTCTGGGATACGCACTCCGCAACCAGCACTGGCGCTACGCAAGGTGGCCTGATGGAGAGGAACTCTATAGTCTGGCCAACGATCCCTCCGAGAAAAAGAACCTTGCCGGGGGACCCCGGCACGAAGATCGGCTGAGAGAATTCCGCACCCTCCTGACTGAAAAGCAGCAGAAGGCCAGATCTGCCCGGTAGAGCAACCGAAACCGGAAACTACTCCTCGCCCCCCTCCAGGAAGGAGAGGAGACGATCCTCGCTTATCGCTCCCATGGCACCGTGGCCTTCACCTTTCACCTTGTAATGCACTACCGAACCACCCAGATAGGAAAACTTCTCAAGATTTCCTTCAACCTCGCTGGGTTTGGTCAGCTTCTCTCCATCGTAGCCCATTGCCTTCGCCCAGAGATAGGTTGAATGCTCCGCATGAACAAAGCCCAGCTTTCCTCCCTTCGCGGGAATCGCTCGCGAAAGCCCTCCTTGGTAAGGAACCAGCTTATCCTCGGTGCCAGAGATATTCATCAGCCGCTTCCCTTTCATCGGCTCTACTGATTTCCGGTAGGTGTTATTTTCTCCCTTGGCCTTGAATGCTTTTCCGTCGTGCTGGTAAACATTGAGCGGACTCACTCCGCTGACATAGTTTCTTATGTTCGGCAACCGGCACTCAATCGCGAGTTGATTCACCAGGGCCGCACCATTCGAACTTCCGATGATACTGAAATTTTCCCGTTGGACGTTATCGCATCCCTCTACTTTTCTGATGATCGCCTCAATGAACCCGCGGTCATCGGCCTTTGATCGTTCAGAAACAATATTCCAGCCCCTCGCGTAGCCCTCCGGACATATCACGATGTAGTGCTTTGCCATTGCCCTGTGACGCCGCAGGAACCCCTTGAATGCGCCCCGCGCGTTCCCCCCCCCGCCATGCAGGAAAACTACTACCGGACGTTTTCCCTTTCTGCCCTCGGGAACGGAAACAACGTAAAGCCGCTCGAAAGACCGCTCCTGTTTCCACGACTGCGAAATCGTGTATTCGCCTGACCGCAGATTCTCGGCCCGGAGAACCTGCAGGCCTGACAGGATCAGGATCATAAGGAGATGGGGGAGCCCGAGTCGTTTCTCATTCATGCCAGGGCGAATCGTAATAAACCTGTCCTTCCCGTCCATGCCAGATGGATCCTATTCCCTGCCCGGGTTCACCGGCCCTCCAAAGGGTCTCCGCTACACTCTCTTCTCTGCCCCGGTCGAATCCCCGAAGCGGGCTTCCGGGAGACCAACTTCCTCCAGCATGCGAACGAAGAGGTTGTTGAGTGGGGTCTCGCCCACATCCACATGGCGGCCGGGTTGGAATTTGCCGCCCGCATTCCCCGCCACCACGATGGGAAGATCGACGTGAGTATGCCAGTGGCCATCAGAGAGGCCACTACCCCAGACCACCATCGAGTTGTGGAGGAGAGAGTTCCCGTCAGCGTCCTTCGCTTCCTTCATCCGCTCGAGGAAGTAGGCAAGCTCCTCGCTGTAAAAACGATCGATCCGGCTCACCAGCTCCATCTTCTGGGCGTCCTTCCCGTGATGGGAAAGATCGTGGTGGCCACCGCTCACCCCGATGTCGCGGAAGCTCCGGTTGCTCCCGTCATGCCCGATGAGGAAACTCACCACTCGAGTGGAATCACTCTGGAAGGCGAGGAGCACCATGTCGAAGAGGATACGGATATGCTCCCGGTAATCCCGCGGAGTTCCATCCGGCGCGGGGCGGCCCGGATCAGCAGGAGGACCCAGCCGTTCCACGCGCTCGATGCGCTGTTCAACCTCGCGCACCCCGGTGAGGTATTCGTCGAGCTTCTCGCGATCCTCGCGCCCAAGGCGCTGCTCCATCTTGCGGGCCGAGTCCTGCACAAAATCGAGGATCGACTTTTGCTCCGCATGTCTCCGGGCGGCATTGGCAGCCCGCTCTTCAGAACTCCCCGATCCGTAAATGCGCTCGAAGACGGCGCGTGGATTTGATTCCGGGGTGGCGGGCAGGTGCTCGGACCGCCAGGAAATGTTGTACTGGTAGGCGCAGGAATAGCCGGCGTCGCAGGCGCACGTATTTCGCGCTCT
>JAAZXD010000479.1 GCA_014240355.1 Roseibacillus sp.
CGCCTTTGCCCAGATCGACGTGCAACTCAAGCGGCGCCATGACCTCATTCCGAACCTGGTTGAGACGGCCAAGGGCTACATGAAACACGAGAGCGAGACGCTGGAAGCGGTCATCGAGGCCCGCAATACGGCTTCCAGCGCGCGGAAGGGACTGAGCCCGGATGATGCCGGCCAGATGAAGGGGTTGATGGCGGCGGAGGCCGGCCTGGGATCGATGCTTGGAAAGTTCTTCGCCCTTTCGGAGTCCTATCCGGACCTCAAAGCGAACCAGAACATGATGCAGCTCAGCGAGGAGCTCACCAGCACGGAGAACAAGGTGAGTTTCTCACGTCAGGCCTACAACGATGCCGTCACGCTCTACAACACCCAGACGGAGACCATTCCGACCAATATCATTGCGGGGATGTTCAGTTTCCGGCAGGCGGTCCTCTTTGAGGTTACCAACGCGGAGGAGCGGGAGCGGGTTGACGTCAGCTTTGACTAGGAGCTAGCGGGGTGGACTGTTGAGGGTTTAGCCGATCGCCTGCCTTCATGGACTTTTTCGAGACACAGGACCGGGCTCGTCGCAGGACGAAGTGGCTGGTGTTTTATTTGATATGTGCGTTGGTCGCCATCGTCTTCGCAAGCTATTGGGGGGTGACCTTCGGGATGGCACTGGCCGGCGACCGGCTGGATCTCTGGGATCCCGGGAGGTTCATCCTCATCGCCACCGCGACCTGCCTCCTGGTCTTCGGGGGAAGCATCTACAAGTCGAGCCAGTTGCGGCAGGGCGGGGGGGTGGTTGCCAAGGACCTGGGTGGACGCCTCGTCCTCCCCCATACCCGGGACCTGGAGGAACGGCAGTTGCTCAACGTGGTGGCGGAGATGGCCATCGCGTCCGGGACCCCGGTGCCGCAGGTTTATGTGATGGACTAGGAAATGGGGATCAACGCCTTCGCGGCGGGAACGAAGCCCTCCAATGCCGTGATCGGAGTCACCCGGGGGTGCCTCCAACTCCTCTCCCGTTCCGAACTGCAGGGGGTCGTGGCACATGAATTCAGCCACATCCACAATGGGGACATGCGGCTGAACATGCGTCTCATCGCGGTGATTTTCGGGCTTCTCATTCTGATGCTCACCGGGCGCACCATTCTCCACTTTATTCTCCGCTCTGCGTTCCAGCCGCGTGTGTCGAGCGGGAACCGTCGAGACCGAAATGGGGGGGATGTCCGGTTGTTGATCATAGTGGTTGTCATCGCTGGGGTATTCTTTCTTGTCGGGGGAATTGGCGCGATCTTTGCCCGTCTCATCCAGGCCGCCGTCTCGCGTCAGCGGGAATTTCTGGCCGATGCCTCGGCGGTGCAGTTCACCCGGGAACCCGCGGGACTGGCCGGAGCGCTCAAGAAAATCGGGGGGTGGAATGATGGATCAAGTGTACGGAGTCCGCAGGCCCTTGCGGTCAGTCACATGTTCTTTGCCGAGGGGGGTCTTTTCAAGTGGGGCATGGCCACTCATCCGCCGCTACAAGTGCGGATCCGGGCCCTGGAGCCGGACTGGGTTGGAGGGTTTGACTCTGTGGCCCTGAACAAGAACCAGTCCCTGGCGGGCTTGTACGACGAATCGCGTCAGCAGATTCTGCAGCGACAACGGGGAGAGGTTGGGGCGGCTGCTGACGAGGAGGGGGCATCGGGGGCGGTTGCGAATCTCGCTCCGGTTCAGCGCTTAAGCGGAAGCGTGAACGCAATGGTGGCATTGAGTGGCCTGGGTCAGGAAACCCGGTGGTCTCTGGAGGCGGGGCAGCGCATTCACGACGGATTGGATGAGAGATTGCGTTCCGCCTCGCAGGATCGCGGAGGGGCCCAGAGACTGATCTTCGCCATGCTCCTTTCCAGGGACAGGCAACAGCGCCAGGAGCAGGTTGAGGGACTGCGAAAGGGAATGGGTTCGGATTTTTTGAGGGGAGGTGAGGACTGGCAGGAACTGCTGGAGTCGCTCCATTCAGCCGAGAAGATTGCCCTTTTGGACCTCTGCATGCCCACTCTCCGACACATGAGTCAGCCGGAGTATGGCCGCTTCATCCAGTTGATGCATTGGATCATAGCCACGGATGAGAAGGTTGACCTCTTCGAATTCATGCTGCAGCACGCGGTGACCCGGCACCTGGCAGGCCACTTTGAACCGGATCGACGAAAGGTTGCGCCGTGGTTGCGCATGGATGACCTGCCCGCAGCGGGGAATGTGCTGCTCACCGTGATGGCACGGATGGAGCGGACCGAGGAGAGTGCGGCAAGGGCCTTCCAGGCCGCGGTGAAAGGGGGGCATGGTTTTGAGGGCTGGAGCCCGGAATTACTTCCTGAAGATTCATTCGGTCCCGAAGAGATCCATTCGGCTCTGGTCGAGTTCGAGACGGCCGCTCCCATGGAGAAGAAGACCATTCTGCAGATGTGTGGTTTTGCCGCGGCCGAGGACGGAATCCTCACCAGTCGGGAGGC